>CAZTKR010000076.1:0-14833 GCA_964614115.1 uncultured bacterium
GTCTTGTATCCCGATCTCCGTATCGTCACAGCAATGTTTGTCTATTTCTCTGGCACCTTATCCGAACCAGCGAAGAAAATAAACAGAATACGTTCGACGGACAGATTCGGGACATTCTCCGGATAAAAAAGCATACCCATCCCCAAGAGACGGGCCCCTCGTATACCCGGCGGTCAAAAAAAGACATCTTTTCCGATCTCGCCCAGTTATGGAAAAGATCGTCGGTTCAGATGGCAAAACTATGCATGACCAATGACATACGGTACTTTCACTTCCTGCAGCCCAATCAATACGTCAGGGATTCCAAGCCCTTGAACGATTGGGAACGCAAGCACATCTACGCCGGCCCCGACAATCTATCCAGGCAGAGCGTCGAACAGGGCTACCCTTTCCTGCTTTCCGCTGGAGAGGAACTTGTGGAACAGGGTGTTCCCTTCTATGATCTGACGAATATTTTTCGTAGCCATTCAGAAACGATCTACCGGGACAACAGTTGTCATTACAACCAGTCGGGGTATCAATTGCTCGCACAGAATATCGTTAGGATTATCTCAACCCATTAAAGGACGAGACGACACCCAAGACTGCTCCATCGGTCCGGATGAGTGGATAGGCGCATGCAGAGCGGATGATTTTTCTCTGCATCCGACATCGGGATGATCAAAATGACCTCTCAATCACTCGGATGATCTTCGATTACTGCGTCCGATCCTGTCCAGGGATGAAATCGTAGAGAAAGACCTCTTCTCCCGAGATGAATAAACCACAGCGTGTTCTCGATTCCTTTTCTGCGATGAACATGCCCATGAAGCAATCGTACAGAAATCAGGAAGGGGATCGAGATGTCCCCTCTTTGAATATTTAATATTGGATAAGATTCTGGATGGGCCCCTGAAAAAGTGTGACCAATAGATAACTGACAACCCCCACCGTCACAGCTGCCAAGAGCCCGATAAAAAACGGCTTCATCGAGAGCCGTTTGAGTTTTGCAAATTCCGTACTCAGCCCCGCACCGGCGATAGCTACGGCCAGCACATACTTTGCCATGTCTGCAACCGTACCCGTCAGGACACGCCATTCATCCGCAGAACGCCAGAACAGAAACCCGTCTTCTTTTGAGATAAACACGTCCCCAAGCGAACGAAAAAGGGCAAATCCTAAAAAACCCAAGACAAACACAGGAAACAGTGTCATGACATTGATTTTCTTGTGCTCATCATCCCCCAACGACTTCTGCCGTCTTGCGTATAGAACGGCACAGAGCGGTACAACGACCATCAAAAACGTGTTCCGAACCAGCTTTGTGGTAATGGCAATCTGGGAGACTTCTCTGGCCCAGAGCTGATCGTAGATATAGGCCGCTCCCGTCACCTGAGCCGTGTCGTGAACGGCCGTACCCAGAAACAGGCCGGCTTGCCCCAGGTCGAGTCCGAAGACCCACTCGACCAAGTACGGATAGGCAATCGTGGCTATCAAGCCGAAAATCGTGATCGTACTGACCGCGTAGGCCGTTTCCTCTTCCTTGGCCCCTATAGCCGGAGAGGTCGCGATGATGGCGCTCACGCCGCAGATACCCGTTCCCGCCGCGATGAGTGTGCCTAGCCGATCAGCCACCCCGAAAATCCGAGCAAAAAGAAGGGAAACCGCGATGCCCGATGCGATGCAAAAAACCACGATCAGCACAGCAACCGCGCCGATCTTGGCAACAGCCAGAATACTCAATCGAATCCCCAGAAACATGATACCCAGACGCAGGAGTTTGGCCACACAAAACGTGATCCCAGGCAAAAAGACCGTCGGCCAACGGATCACGTTTCGTACAATCATGCCGATGAGTATGGCCAGGAGAAACGTGGATACGGGCGATTTAGAAAGGTGGAATTGGGATTGAAAAAACGAGCCCAGCAGATCGGCCAGAAATAGGGAAAATAGCATCACAGCGACGGCCAGGGCCGTGCCAGGGAGTATGGATGTGATGTGATGGGTTCCGAACAGTGTGTTGAGGATTCTTTTATTCGTCATACTATGGGTCTCCTGAGATTCGTGTATTTATCCTGTCGATCCGGTGCAATTCCGACGACGGCGTTTTGTCTCACGCGGCATTTTCTGATCGTCGTTGCCTTGAAAAAAGGCCCTTCAGATTACAAAAAACACGCAGGAAATGCAAGTGATTTGTGCACGAAATGCAGATAAATCTGATGAGAATCCCATCAATATAGTCTATCTAGACGAGTCGGAAGATAAACGTTACTAATTAGATTAAGGAAAGAGGCATATAGAACGGGTAGGTTTGATCGTATATATGAACTATTCTTCCATCGATTCACAGCGCCGGAATAGTCAACATTTCTTATCCTAATCTGTCTTATAAGTAAAAGAATTGTACGCAGCGCAGTGTTTTAGAGTCACGACTATACGTGAACAGATATTGTGGTTGTCTTTCGAATATTCGGTTTTGATGGTACTCCGTCATTTCCCAGCATGAGATTACGACTGAGGATGTTTTCTGATCAGAGCCTGAGTTTACCCGATTTTAATAGAGCATTATAAATTCTTTCATCCGCCCTGGGATCCGGTTCGTCCTCGCTTCCCATGAACCAGGGATAGGCCCTATCAATTGTGATCGTTCTCGGAATGCCGATACCTGTTCCCGACTCATCAGGAATCAGACGAATGACCGGATTCTCCCACACGCTGGAGAATGCATCCGTCAGGAAAAGACCCCAATACATTCTTTCCTCACCCACCGATACGACAAATATACGACCAATCATATCACCCCAGGATGTGAGTCTCCGGTAAACAGAATCGGGATATGTCATGCGATGCATGTGCCAATAATACCCGGTAAGATCGCTGGAGGATATAAACGCCTCATCGATGAGGGGAATCTCTTCCAGGAGCGTCCCGGGTATCGTATTCTCAACAGCGATGTTCACAGCAAACTCACCCGACTCTTCAATTCTTAAGGGTGACGCATCCTTACAGCATCTACCAACGCAAAAACCCAAGAATATCAGCAGAAAGAACCTCGATGCCATCGCATGGATGTTGCGCTCTTCGTCTACCATCTCATCTCAAACCCGAATGCCCAGTTCTCGCTTTCCAGGATATCCCCGAAGGAACGAAAATACACCCGGATGCCCGCGGGATGCTCGTAGGCGATGCCAAAATGCTTTCCCACAGTCCGGTGGAATTCCTTGGCCGGATCGGAGGAAAATTCCTCTCCCCGATTGATTTCTTCATCTTCGACAACGAGCTCGCCATCCTCCCACTTTCGTGTAACCTTGTGCGGGTACACTAACGTGCCTCTGGCTTCGGAGTCAGAGAGAGTCAGGGTCATATTCGTTCCCAGGAGAACATAAAATCCTTGGACGACTCTGGCCTTGATACCGATGGGCAGAAAAACAGACCATTCATCGTATTGAGCATGGAAAGCGTACGTCTTCTCGTGTGAGTAATCATGTTCGTACAATTCAGGCTGATACAGGCTATACTCACTCCAACTGTGAGCATGTTGATCCGAGTCTTCGTCTATCGTCTGCTCGAAGGATGACCGACAGACTTGAATACCACCGAACAGAAGCCAGTCTTCATCCAACGTGTAGATCAAGGAGGCAAAACCCATCCATCGCTGTGACTTTTCCGTCCCGAAACCATTCAACCCCCCTTCCCGGCTGCTGTGTGATTCATACCGGCGGAAATACGTACTTCCCAGTTCCCAGTCGTCGTACGTCCTGTCTGTATACGTCGTATCCGAAGAAGCAATCCATCCCGAAATATCGGTATCCGACCACGTACCAGAAAAGAACGTCCTCAACAGCCATTTTGATGAAATCCGATTCTCAAAGGTAAGCGCGAATCGGGGATGTCTCCCTTCCGAATCAAACGATTCGCGGCGCGACAACCAGTACTCATTCGTGTTGTAGTAACGAGTGTCCGTATCTTTCTCAGACCATGCATATGCGGTATCCTGAGACACGATTGTTTCCGTGCTTTTTCCGCTGATCCAGCCGGCGTACAGTCCCAGGCGAATTTTTTCGTTAAACCGAAACATTAAACCAAGACCTAATTCCAGGTGATTTCCGTTGATTTGGAGGGTTTCGTCGTTCAGGTCGGCGGTGGACGAGTGAGGATTAATCACCCATCTGGAATCGTACAGGTTTCCATCCCTGTCGTAGGTATAATGCCCCACGCGTAGACCCAAATCGATCTTGGTTGACAGATTGTAGGCGACGACTATTTCAGACTGCATTCCCAGAACCGTCTGTTGATTATCGTCCACCTCCAATCTCTGTAATTCCGGTTCGTTCCCTCCCGTATAATCTCTTTCGGGATCGCCCCATCCAGAATCCCATGATTCAGGCAAAGACCGGTAGGCTCCTTGATCAAAAATGCACCTGTTGAACACGCCTATGGTCATTCGGGATCCCACCGGGAACAGAGCAGCCGCATGATAAAGGGGCACGGTTCCAACCGCACTGATCGATGTCTGTGGATACCAACGCGGAATGACGGCATCATCATCCCATTGCGCGTACGCGTCGTCTTGTGGCGATAAAACGGGTAAAGTGTAACTCGTGATGTCCGTTCGAGATCGAAAATCCAGATACACCGATTTTTCCGGTTGCTGCAGAATAGCCGCCGGATTCCAGTAAAGATCCGAATAACGATCCGGAATCATCCCGGAAACCCTGTGTGGAAAAACAAGCATCTCAACCGTTTGAAAATGCATCGACTGGAACAAGTAAGGGACTCCGGGTCCACGGGTTCTGGGCAGTGGCACATCGGAAAAAATCCGGGACACCCATAACAGGCATATAACTATAAATAGTTGATTCTTGCCTCGCATGATTCACTCCTTTCCGAAAGAACTTACTGGATCAAGAGAATTGTAAAACATTTTCACTATTCCTTCAGACGTACAGTCTCGGACATCGGATCATCGTACCAGATACATCTTCCGTACTCTCAAACCATCTTCCGTAACCAGCCTGACCAGATAAATACCGCTGGATACGTTCATGCCCATGTCATCCTTCCCCTGCCATCGGACAGAGTACGTGCCTGCCGATCGAACGTCGTCGACGAGGGTCTTGACCTTCTGTCCCAGCAGGTTAAAAACATGCAATGTTACTCGCGTTTGGTGGGGCAATACGAAACGGATCGTCGTGGTAGGATAAAACGGATTGGGCATATTCTGATGCAGCAAGGGCATTCTGATAGCCTGATCTACCTCCGGTGCAAAATCACCTCCAAAGATATTTGTTGATGAAAAGCTACAGACGTTCGTGCGGGGTGCCTCCGTATCCATGAAGCTATCCACCCATCCGGGCATATCCGGGGGTGAATCTCCCAGTAGCATTTCCCGCCAGGTCTCATCGGTCAACCGATGGGATATGGGCTGGAGGAATTCATAATACGAAAACATGGCTCCACGAGCGATGCGGGGGATACCCCCCTCGTTAACGATGACAAAAATTTCGAGTGGATACCCGACGCCCTCTTCCAAGCATTGACGCGTATACGAGTCGGTGTGTACGTCGGCCACGACGGCCATATCATCGATGTCGTCTTCCTCGAGGGAGAGTGGATCGTCCTTCTTGGACACAAGCTGTTCCATGACCTTACCGAAACGGTAGATATCTTCGTACTCCAGCGTGGTAATGGGCGTGTCTTCCAACTCTTTGATGGAAATTTTTTTCAGAAAAAGAAGAAGGGTCTCGAAAAGGCTCAATCTCTCTTCGTAATCCGAAAGCAGCAAACCGAACGATTCCAGCCCCTCCTGGGTATAACGCACCAAACTCGCCAGCCGTGTATAAAGGTAAGGATTGGGTTCCACGTAGCTCTTGGGAGGCCCCGGCGCGAGGCAAGAGGGAGTACAGCTTTGTTTGGCATACAGAATGGTATCGTGCCGGAGTTCGGCCCACGAGGCCAGAGCCGTAAGGAGTTCTTTGTCCGCCCAGGCTGTTGTTTGCATGAAAAACGGATATCCGACGCCCTTTGTGTAGAGTAAAGGCATCAGGCAATAAAGCCAATTCCAGTACAGATTCCTGGCCCAGTCTGCATCCGACAAGCCGGCAAACTCGTTCCTGAATGCATCGATTGCATCTGGATAGTTCACATAGGAAGTCTCACCGTATATCGAATCCAGCAGGTCGTAGGCCCGGTCCGATCCCAGGATAGCCATCACATCCAGCCCCTTGGGAAAGAGCCGGTCCGGCACGTCGGGCTGAACCAGATGAGCAAACATGTACGAATCGGGAATGAACCGCTGGCCCATGAATCGAAAACCCTTATAGGTGACGAATGTTCCAAGTATCCAGTTGGGAATTTTAGGCTCCGGCAGCCTCTGCGCTTCGAACATGAATTGATCCAACAGTGCCGGGTCAGCCAATTGATCGGGTGATAAGGATAAAAATTCAGAGCCGTAGACAACATCTGCTATAATTTTGTAATTTTTTACGTTGGGATCGTCGGTTTTGCCCACAAAAAAGCACGTGGGCTCGTAAATCCGGCCCCAAGAATCGTAAAGGGATTGATCGTCGGCATCGAGGCTGTAAATCATCTGTGTCAGAATCAACGCTTGAAGCGTATGCCGCCGGGCCAGATCACCAAACTTTTGCGGTTCCATCGTGAAGGTGGCCAGACCAAACCACATCATGGTTTTAAAGTAAGCTTTAAGGATCTCGTTTTGGGTATAGTGCCCCCGGGGTTGATAGACGCTGTAGTCGAGAGCGGAAAAATTACCCAAAATGGGCGAAATGTGGTATCCATCATGATCCGCAATCAACACCAACTCCGAGTCAACCAGGGCGGCTACGAGTTCAGGAACCTCCGCATCGTCGCCATTCAACAGCTTCGAGGCGACGCCCAGAAAGGCCATATTCCGCCGTACGGCTTCTTTTGACTGCGGATTATGCGATTGCGTATAGACGGTTTCCGTTGCATCGAGTAGTCCTTGTATCAGCACATCCAGTGTATTCACGAATTCCTGAACCTCGATATCAGCTAGCATTTGGTCGAAAAAGACATGGTAAATATGAAGTACGGCATCCGTGGTGACGAACACGGGCGTACCCTGAATCGTACATTCATTGTATGTGTCAAACATCTGCTTGAAGAGGCTGTACTTGACTGTAAAATGGTTTTGCCGGAGCAGTTCCTCATCAGTAGCCGTAAAAGCATAACGGAGGGCTTCGTAATTCGTCACATTGCTTAAATCGGTTGCCACTGTAAACACCGGCACGACAGGAGAAAACACGACCGGATACGGACGGTAAACGCCAAAATCGGTCTGTACGTCATGGGTAATGTTGGCGATCATCTGGGCAGAGAGAAATGGGGGGACAAGAAACGCTTTGAAGAGGATGATGTGTACAATATACTTCATGTTCCTGTTTCCTGTCTGATTAGGGATATGATTATTTAACGGGCCGACCACTCATCAGGTTCAACGATACAGCTTTCCCATTATCCTGTAATTCATCGAATACGAATATATTGGAATCCATGGACGACGTTTTTAAATAATCACCGACGCCATTCAACGGATCACCTTCTAAGACCATTCCCTCCTCGGGAATCTGACCCAGGGAAAAACCAAATTCAGCTGTTCAGAATCGGACTCGAATTTGCCTGAGAACCTGAAAGCTTTCTTTATCGACATCTCCATACTAGTTTACGATTATCCTTTATAAAAAGTAACCTTCACAGAACAATGCATTCACATCGTTCTGGCCGATATCCTGAAAGAAATGGAAAATTTCATCCACGTGTTCCGAGCCATCGTCACTAATTCGAATACCCTCGTTATTGGTTAAGTGGACATCTTCTGTAAATATCCACCACTCTGTCATGTACTCCTAGTTAACCAGTTACGTCCCGACATCCGTATGGAACCGAATTCTCCGGTTCAACTCATGCAGCATGTCGAGCAGTCGGTTCAGACTCGGAGGATGAAGGGCTTCGGTCTCCGTTTTCACTGTTTTGGATCGCTCAGTCGTCGATGAGGTTATGGTATAATAAAACCCATCCATCACGGTTTGGGATGGGGTATAGACATTTTTTAGATTGAAAAAATCCGCCCGTTGAAACAGCCATCTCACACTATCCAGAAGACTCTCACGCATCTGATAATCCGCCTCATTCCCGGAGCCGTAGGTAAATCGACAGAAACCATACTCATCGATATGCGTTTCCTCGTGTATCCCTGCAAAACCGCCGGTAATCGTGTACTCTATTACCATAAGTGTTAAACGATCCGTCGGCTCGAGAACGTCCGAGTCACAGCCCGGAAGGAGGATGATGAAGAGCGCTCCCGATACGACGATCAGGAATGCCCTCTTAAAATCGATAATGCCCGCCATGCATAGCTTTCTTATTCGAGGCTTGGCTCGACGATTTTACCCATGAAGAGGAGTGCGTTGGACTGCCGCTCCCGGATCACGAACACAAACGGCCGATCCACGGTCATGACCGGGCCCATCGACGTGTATCGAATTTCGACGACGGTCACCGCCGCGGCTTCCGTGCCCTCCTCATCGACTTCCACGAACGACTTGTGCTTGACCATGCTGATGAACAGGCCGCCGTTTCTGTTGATCCGGGTGAAATCGGCCTCGTCGGAGAACGCAACGCCCATTCCCAGATTCGTGAGGACCTGGTTCAGCGAATCTTCGTATTCCAGCTTAAACTTGGGCATATGCAGAGTCAGCGTCGCCTCCGAAAACGATCCCATCCATTGAGCCCAATTCTCAGAGGTGAATTCCTCGATCAATTCATTTACCGATGTCTCCGGCTTTGGCAGGAATACGGTCATACTGAAGAGGCCGTCCCCGTAGGGCAGGTCGACGGCCTGAAAATCATCGGTCTCAAAATAAGGGAGATTGCACTCCTGTTCCATCATCCTGCAGGGTACCCTCGACCCGTCTGCCGTCGTGAACTGGGCATCGGTGGTCAGACTCCTTTCGAAGGCGTAAGTCCACGTGCCCTTGAAATAAATGGCATTGATGAGGAACATGACGGTCAGTGGGTTGATGACATCGATGACTTCTTCGATCTTTCCGTGGGTATTCACGTTGACCCAGTTGTTGATGATTCCCGGAGCGTCTGGCGACGAAAAGTCCAGCCCCCTAACTTCCGCATTAAAGTAGTATTTATTCACGTTTATAAAATCAGGCTCGACATAAAAACCGAGACGGTACCAGATGGAATTCGCGATCTGGAATTGGACCTTCGAATCGATTCCTATTAAGAGTTCCATCAGGCTTTTATACGATTCATTGATCTCTTCGAAGGTCAAGTCGCCGAATTCCAGAGTGTTCCGCATGGCCTCTTCCGTCGTCCCCGACGCGCCGTTGTAGGTCATGCCCAGAGCCATAGCCACACTCAGTGGAGAGATGAAGATATTCTCGTCAGCATCGTTCTTGACGATCTCTTTAAAAAGTTTGAGACCAAAAACCTGGTCCGACTCGACGATCTGTTTCTCCAGGGACGTGAGCTCGCGGCGCTGAACCGCATCTGGAGCCACGGAAAAGTCGCGCGAGCACTTCAGTAAAAATATGGACAAGAAAAGTAATACGTATATTCGCCTGAACATGATTCACCTCCAACCGTTTTATCTGAGTAGATTCATCTTCATGACCCGGACGGATGTGCCGGCCGTCATCCGGCACAGATAAATCCCGCTGGGAACATTCCGGCCGAAACTGTCCTTGCCATCCCACATCACGGTATAGTGACCGGCAGATTTGTAATCATCGATAAGGATACGAATTTCCTGACCCAGAAGGTTCACGATAGCCAGTCTCACTTGGGTCGGTTTTGACAGAACGAACCGAAGGGTAGTTTCTGGATTGAAGGGATTGGGGACATTCTGCTCCAAATCGCATGTCTCTGGGATGGATGTGTTCTGTATGGGTTGATCCACTCCCGTAATATCGGAGCCCTCCCACCGCATCGGATTCCGGTTGATATAGCTCTGGGATGTATCCATAAAACTGTGTGTCCAGACCGGCGGCTTCTTGGGATCGTCGCTGCGGAGTATCTCCTGCCAGTCTTCATCGGTCAGCCGCTGGGAAATGGGCTGCGAGAACTCGTAGTAGGAAAACACCGCGCCTCGGGTCACTTGGAGTCCGCCTTCAAGAGAAACGATGACATAGATATCGAAAGGATAACCCACGCCGACTTCCAGGGCAAGGTTATTCAACGCATCGGTATGGACGTCGGCGATCACCGCCATCTCATCATCCGTCTCACTCTCGAACTCGCCCACCTCCTCCGGCGGGAACGTGACGATACCCTCCAGAATCGAGCCGAATCGGTGAATCAGGGTGTATTCTTCCAGCGTGGGCATCTCGTTGGTCAGTTCTTTTTCTGCAATCCGTTTGAGATTAAGAAGCAAGAATTCCAGATCGATCAGACGCTGACGAAAGCTGTCCAGCAGAATCTCACGACTGTCGAATCCCGTGATCATGAACCGTGCCAGTGCGGCCAGCCTGGCGAAGAGGTGGGGATTCGGCTCCACGTATCCTTTAACCAGAGGAGGCGGTGTGGGTACAGACTCGAACGAGGAACTCTGCTTGGCGTAGAGGATGGTATCATGCCGCAGTTCGGCCCACGAACCCAGCGATGTGGCCAGCTCCTTGTCCTGCCAAGCGCTTTTTTGCATGAACGGAGGATACCCCTCCCCCTTGGCAAAGAGAAGGGGCATGAGCGTGTAGAGCCAATTCCAGTATAGATTCTGGGCCCATTCCTCCGCCGCTTTAGATGCAAACTCGGTTTTCAGCGAATCCATCCAGGTCACATACAGAGGATTCGTATTCTCATGGTAGACCTGATGGAGGATTTCCAAGGCCCTCTGTGAGCCCAAAACGGCCATGACGTCGAGCCCCCGGGGCATGAGCCTCCCGAACACGGGAGGTACGGTGAGACGGTCGAACATGTATGAATCAGGGATAAATCGCTGGCCCATGAATCGAAAGCCCTTGGGTGTGCTCCCCGGCAGGGGGGATGTGATGAGAGGACCCTGAAGTTGAGAGGCCCGATCGATGAACTGATTCAGCAATGATGCGTCGGCCAGCTCGTCGACACTCAGTGTGGTGAAGTTGACGCCGTACACATCGCCGGCCAACGTCTTGTACTGGTATACGGTTAAATCGTCCGATTTGCCCACGAAGAAAACCGTGGGATCGTAAATCCGGCTCCATACTGTCATGGCCGGTTCACCATTGACATCTGCGGTATGGAGTGCTTGCACGACGATGAGCGCCATGAGGGTGTGTTCCACCGTGGCTTCGGGACGCTCGTCGGGCAGCATCGTAAAGGCCATACGGCCCAGCCACATCATCGACTTGAAATAACGTTCCAGCAGTTCACTACGGGTGTAATGCCCTCGGGGAACGTACTGACTGTAATCTTCCAGATAATCAAAAATCGGAGATTGGGTATACCCTCCGTGGGCATCGATGAGCGCCATTTCCCCTTGCACCAAATCCTCAGCAGCTGCCGGCGGTACGGAAGCTTCATCCAGGAGCCCTTCTGCCACGGCGAAATACGCCAGGACCTTCCGGGCAGCCTCTTGGGCATCGGGATTCTGGGCCTCAGCCCACCGGGTTTGGATAGCCGAGAGCAACCTTTTATTCAAGCCGTCGATGTCATCGGCAAATTGGCTGACCTCAAGGCTGCGCAAGATATAATCATACAGGATGTGATACGCATGAAGCACCGCGTCTGTCGTCACAAAAACAGGAATGGCGTTGTCATAGCAATAATTGTACGGATGATGAATCTGTTTGAACTGGCCCGGCTTGACGACAAACCCGTTTGCCCGCAGGATGTCCAGATCGGCCTGGCTGAATGCGAACTGTTGAAAATTCTCGACATTGCTGAAGTCGGACGCCACCGTGTACGGAGCGGCCTGCGGAGTCACCTCCACGAGGTACGGTTGGTAGGTTCCGAACGATGTTTCCACGTCCGTGGTTATATCGGCGATCATCTGCCCCAGGAGCAGGGATGGTATCGTCAATACCACCACAAGTAGAATCCATTTCGTTGCTTTCATCGTCGCTCTCCTTCATATCTCTTTTTTATAATCATGAACCGAATCTATATCGGATAAAAAAAATCGTTCGTTGTGGTATCCTCATGGATAATGGGATAGTCATCATTCTGTGACGTGTTGATCTGTAACATCATAACCGACCCGCTCCTAAAAACAGACATACAGGTTACGATTTTAAAATCATTAAAACTCGTAAGCCATTAAAAACTTGAAATTGGCCGTATCGCCGGGTTCATGAATCCGCAACAGAAGGGGGCCTCCGTCTCGGTACCAGCTATTGTATAGATCCTTCAGGGGAGAAAGATCAAACTTCAAATGCGTCTCGATGACGGTATCGCCCTCGTCACCCCTGGCGCCATGAGACAGGAAAATGTCCGATTGCGCAGGATACGATTCCAGAAACATTTTATGCGCGTAGAGCTGAAAAACGTGGGTCTGGTTTCCCCCCCTGTAGGTGACTTTCAACGTTAAACGGTCTCCGTCAATCCTGGCCTCTCGAATCGTGGCAGGATCCGTCGCTCCGAGAACGGTCCCCCAAGCATCGAACAGGAGAATCTCCTGAGTTTCGGTCCGGAACGTTGACAACGGGTCCCTGCGGCTGCAACCTGCCACCATTAATAATACGACAATACCGTACCGCATACCCTGAGAAAAAGTTATCATCGAGTGTTCATTCCTCCGAGTGTTCATTCCTCGATCCATTCAAGTAGTTCATGCTCGGTAAAGTGTCAAAAACTATGCCAGGATGCAATTGCCCGAGTTGCGGTCTTTCATCGTAAAGCACGATCAAAACCGATGTTTCTCCAAGTTCCGTACGAGAAAAAACCTCAGATATCTGAGGCTTCCTCAGAAATCTAAGGAGTTGATCAAGAACATAGTGGATTTAAAATCGTTGAGTCAATCCAAAAGAGATGAGATTCTTCTGATAATAATAACTCCGGAACGGGGATTCATTTCTATACCATCCGAACCGAAACCGGAGGGAACAGTCTTTAAAGATGTCTCGGCAGAGATCGGCGACCAGGAAGCTGCTCTCTTCATTCTCTGCGTCCGGGCGTATTTGCAGAAGGGGAAGGAGTTCATCCTTGTACCGTTTCCACCGGAGCGTACCGTAGAATCGGAACGTCATATCCCAGGGAAGTTCCTTGGCAAACATCAGGTGAAGCTCGGGACAATCGTAAGAATAGCCATAACTGTTGGAATGATTCCACTGGTACGAACCGCCAACACGCAACAGTCCCCAGTGATATATTTCCATGTAAACGGCGATCTCCTGGAATCGGTCTTTTTGCTTCTCTCCCCTGTCTATCCATTGATAGGCCGTGTCCACAAACGTATACTCAAAAGCGTTCCGATCGTACGTGAATGTACCCATCGACCACCTGACATCGACAGCCAGCTGACGAGAAGGGGTATACTCGAGCTGCAGGCCTCCATTCTGATACCGGGTGTCAAAGTAGGTGCCCTGGGAATAATTCAGGAAAGCGTGGAAATAGATGAGTGACAGGCGAAAACCCGACGGAAGGGAACAACGGAAAACGGGTGATATGCTGGAGATCTGATAGCCCCGCGTGGTCTGGAAAAATGTTTTTGTCTTACCCTGAACAGTAAGGCCCGCAGAAAACGGACGGAACAGAGGAGCGCGACACGTGAATTTTGCATCTTGAATCATGCGGTTCTCGTCGCTGTACTGACGGTATCCTTCAACGCCTCCTTTGTACTGGATGGAAACCGCTATGGGATGCATGACACGGCCACTTCCCGAGACATCCAGTAACAGACGTCCCGTATCGTCGCTTTGATCTTCTGTGAAGGACTCAAATACGTTGCTGTCTCGAACATAGGCGAGATCCAGCCTTGACCTCCAGCGCCAATCCTGACCTATGCCTTCGCCCTGCCAAATCGCTATGAATATGAGACATGCGATACGGATGTGTCGAATCATCGATATAATCGTATTCCTACTGCTGTCTCTTCTTCGCCTCTTCGTGAAACCATTCGGCTCTCTGCCTCAGGCTGTCTGCCTGCGTGGTTATAAGGTTCCGGAAACGCGTCAGGCGGTCTATCGATTCCTGGATCAATACCGGAGACCGGGGCGTCCATACCAGGTCTGAGGGACGATTCAGGGTACGCTCGGAGGATTCAAAACCCCAGGATTCGGGAATATCCGAAAACTCATAGGAGCTTCTCTCCTCCGTGTCTATTTCTCCAAAAATGAGATCGTTGGCACCGGTCTCTATGCCTTCTGCTTCCCTTCCCAGCAATTCCTCCCGCTCGTTGAACAGGTCCAAATCCTCGGCCAACTCCGTCATCTTCGTCCGTATCTTTTTTTCTTTTTGGAGGGACTGAATCCGTTCTTCAACAACGTCGATCTCTCGTCTCAGTGCGTCCTCCTGATCCAGGAGCAAATTCCCTTTCATCTTCAACTGGCGCTTTGTGTCCCAGGGATGGGCATCAATCTTATAGTCTGTACGGGTGAATCGGAGGGGCATGAGAAGCTGAGCATCCCAGGCTTGTTTCTTATCCAGAAGCTCCTGTGCTTGGGCCAACAACGCTTGTTTCTCTGAAGACGTCTCTCCTTCTGCCCGGGCCAGAAGACTGTCGATGCGTGTACGATACTGCGGAATCAGCGTTTTTATCACATCCCGGTAATCGCGCATCACTTCGTTCATGCGTGCCTCGAGGGCTAGAACGTCACTCTCCAGACGTTGAGCTTCCTGGAGCTGCTTTTCGCGATTCCGCTGCTCCCTGGCGTTGAGAGTCCCTTTG
>CAZTKR010000077.1:0-14754 GCA_964614115.1 uncultured bacterium
TCCGCACCTGCTTCCGCGACGTGTCTATCGGGGCTTGCTGAGCCTTTTCGGTGAGAGCGAGATAAAAATACGGAACCTGATGTCCATCGCCGATACCCGGGTAACGATTCACGGATTCGAAAAACGGGCCGGCTTATGCGGATACCGGATTCTCAAGAAGCGGTTTTACCTGATCAATCCCATCTATGAGCTGAAGTTCGGATTGCCGGCCGTCAAACAGCTGCCCATCATTCGCTCCATTCCCTGGTTCCGGGATTTTATCACCACGACCTGTTATTATATCCTCCAACCTTGGTCATAACCATCATCCATCCCAGATCAATTTATATTGAGGATAATGACTTCCCGTCGTGCAGATGTGACATTTTTGTCACATCTGTTAAGTTAATGTAACATTTTTTATTGAATCACCTTGGAGGATATGGGGGCACTCTCCATCACAGTGCCAAGGTCAGAGGCATGGGAATGACAGGTGCTACCGCAGCAGCAGAAGCTTCTGGGTCTGGAAGGAATCGTTTGCCCGGATACGGCATACATAAACACCGCTGGGAACGGCCAGGCCATCCTCATCGTATCATGGGTGGTCGCATTCAACATCTTTTTCATGTCCACGGACATCTTTCGTCGTTAGTCAGAGTAAAACATATCCTTCGGGAAGGTTGCGTCGGTCATCGTGGGCACCGGGATTCCGTGAGTTCTCATGGATGGGTACTTCGCTATTTACCGTCCTCGGTCGGAATTTATCGGGTAAGTATTACAGGAGGCATCCGTCTGCGAATTCACTTACGATTGAAAAGATGCGTAGGATCAGCCGGCCTTCATGTGCTGGATGATAAAATCCACGATACGGACGGACGATTTTCCATCTCCGTATGGGTTGTGGGCCCGGGCCATGCGCTGGTACGCATCGTCATCGTCCAATAGACGGGACGTCTCGGACACGATACGGACTTTGTTCGTGCCCACGACCTTCACAGTGCCGGCCTCCACGGCTTCCGGTCTCTCGGTTTCGTTGCGCAGCACCAGGACGGGCTTGCCCAGGGAGGGGGCTTCCTCCTGAATGCCGCCGGAATCGGTGAGAATGAGGTGGGCATGGCCCATGAGATTGACAAACGGATGGTAGTCCAGCGGAGGAAGGAGTTTGACGTTGGGCAGACCGCCCAGTATGGAATGGGCGGGTTTTTGAACGTTGTTGTTGGGATGGACGGGGTAGATAAAAAGAAGACGGGGATTGCGCCGGGCCAATTCGCCGATGGCCTCGCAGATGTTCCGTATGGGCTGACCGAAATTTTCCCGCCGATGAGCCGTGACGAGGATCATTCTGTCGTGATCGTACGACGAGAGGACATCATGACGGACTTTTTTATCCACCGTCATGAGCAATGCATCGATGACCGTATTTCCCGTGATGACGATCTTTTCGGATGGTACGCCTTCCCGCAGCAGATTCTGTTTGTTCCCCTCCGTGGGCGCAAAATGGATGTCGGTCAGCACGGTGACCAGCCGTCGGTTGATTTCTTCGGGGAAGGGGAAATACTTGTTTCCCGTCCTCAAGCCGGCCTCGACGTGCCCCACGATGGTTTTTTCGTAAAAACCGGCCAGCGCACCGATGAAGGAGGTGGTGGTATCGCCCTGGACCAAAATCACATCCGGGTGTGTTTCTTTTAGCACCTTCTCGAACCCTCTTATGGCCTTGCCCGTGATATGATACAGGGTTTGATCCGGGACCATCAGGTTCAAGTCGACATCAGGGTCGATGTGAAACAGGCGCAGCACCTGATCCAGCATGTCCCGATGCTGAGCCGTGGCCACGACAACGGGCGTTGTCTGCGGTCTCTTCCGGAGCTCCAGGATGACAGGCGCCAGTTTGATGGCCTCCGGCCGCGTTCCCAGGACGACCATGACTTTGATGGATTTTGATTCTTCCAAGACGCGCGCCTTTCTGTACCCCGATAAGGTAATATATTCAGGATATTTCTGCAAACGGTTATTTGAGGAACATCATCGTTTTACTCGAACAGTATGTGCCGGCGATGATTCGGTACAGGTATACACCCGAGGGAACCGGGTCTCCCGATGGCCGTGTTCCGTCCCAACGGATTCGGTACGCACCCGGCGGCGTAGCCCCCTCATGAAGCGTACAGATGAGCTTCCCGCTCACGTTGAAGATGTCCACGCGTACACGGCAGGAGTGGGGAAGATGGAACGTGATCCATGTGTCTCCGTTGAACGGATTGGGGACATTTTGAGATAGATAAAAGTCCGACGGAATCCCATTCTCAGAAACGGACTCCACGCCTGTATCGGAGATGTTCACAACCATGCCCGAGGACCATGAACTGACCACGGATGTATGCGTCGCACAACGGGCCTGAGCCGTCACGTAATTAAATCCGGTAATCGACCATCGATGACTCTGGACACCGTTTCCCCAATCGGATCGGATGCCATCGCCCCAGTCAAACCGGTATTCCACCGGATGACCCAAACTGCTCACGGCACCCCCGGTTGTGAACGTCAAATCCTGTCCAAGACTGCCGATGGACGGGCCAGTGGGTGTGGAGGGTGTCGTGATGGTCTCGTTGGAAGGGAGGAAGTAGGCTGATATCGTCTTGTCGCCCGTGAGAGTCAAGGAGGCGGGATTCTGGCTTCCCGATAAATCGCCGTCCCAGCGGTCGAACCGGTAATTTTCCGATGCTTGCGCCGTCAGGGTCACGTTCTCCCCGTGATTGTACTCGGTTTTATTCGGATTCTTGGAAACGGTTCCCTGACCGTTGACGATGACCGAGAGGGTATGTCCAGATAGAACGACGTTCTTTCCGTCCGACCATTGGGATACCACGCCGGTGTGTGTTTGACACCGTGCTTGTGCTTTGACGGTGTATGTATTCACCGTCGTGTACGTATGGCTCTGGGATCCCGATCCCCAGGCGGATGTCGAGCCATCCCCCCAGTCGAAGCGGTACTGTACGGGGTGACCCAGGTTACTGGTCGATCCGCCGGTGGTGAAGGAGAGGCTCTGGCCGACTTTTCCGTCCATTGGCCCGGTGGGCGTACTGGGCTTGGAAATGGTCTCTGCCGATTGGGTAAAATAGGCGGTGATGGTCTTATCCCCGTTCATCGTCAGGGATGCCGGGTTGGCACTGCCCGACAGGGCCCCTTCCCAGTGGTCGAACTGATAATCCGCTGCAGGGTTGGGCGTCAGCGTGACGTTTTCTTCATGGTTGTACTGGGTCTTATCGGGATTCTTCGTCACCGTACCCTGGCCGCTGATGGACACGGTCAGCGTATGACCCGATAAGGTGATATTTTTACCCGAAGACCAGTTGGATACGACGCCCGTGTGTGTCTGGCATCGCGCCTGGGCTCTGACTGTGAAGGTTCCATAATTCGTGTACGCATAACTCTGGGAGGTCGAGCCCCAATCAGAAAACGCCCCGTTGCCCCAGTCGAAGCGGTACTGAACCGGGTGGCCCAGGTTGCTGTTCGCTCCACCCGTACTGAACGTTAGACTCTGGCCGACTCTTCCTGTGGTGGGTCCGGTAGGGGTGGACGGAGGAGTCACGGTCTCTGACGTTTGGGTGAAGTAGGCGGTGACGGTTTTATCCCCGTTCATCGTCAGGGAAGCCGGGTTGGTGTTTCCAGATAGGGCGCCTCCCCAATGATCGAACTGGTAACCCGTTGCCGGACTAGCTGTTAATGTGACGCTTTCGTTATGGTTGTACTGGGTTTTGTCGGGAAGCTTGGTCACAGTGCCCTGACCACTCATGCTCACCGTCAGAGTGTAGCCCGTGAGAGCCACTGTTTTTGACGAAGACCATGCCGACGTGACACCGGTGTGAGTCTGACATCGCGCCTGGGCTTTGACGGAGAAACTTCCGTACGTCGTGTATGTGTAACTCTGGGAAGCAGTTCCCCAGTCGGATACGGCTCCATCGCCCCAGTCGAAGATGTACTCGACTGGATGTCCCAGGTTGCTGGTCGATCCCCCGGTGGTATAGGTGAGGCTCTGCCCGATCTTACCGCTGGACGGGCCCGATGGGGTGGAGGGCGTGGAGACGGTTTCCGTCGATTCTGTGAAATAAGCCGTGACGGTCTTGTCCCCGTTCATCGTCAGGGTACCCGGGGTGGTGCTCCCGGACAGAGCCCCTTCCCAGTGATCGAACTGGAAGCCTGATGCCGGGCTGGGCGTGAGCGTCACGGTTTCGTTGTGATCGTACTGTGTTTTATCTGGACTCTTGGTAACACTGCCCTGACCGCTGATAGTCACGGTCAGCGTATGTCCGGTTAGGGTCACATTCTTACCCGCAGACCAGGCGGATACGATTTCGGTATGGGTTTGACACCGTGCCTGGGCTTTGATGGTGTGAGTGCCCACTTTGGAATACGCATACATTTGACCCGGGGAGCCCCAGTTGGAGAACGAGCCGTCGCCCCAGTCGAAGCGGTACTCAACCGGATGCCCCAGGCTGCTGGTCGCTCCACTCGTGCTGAAAATCAGGTCCTGACCGACTTTTCCGGTGGAGGGCCCGGAAGGCGTGGAGGGCGTACTCACGGTCTCTGCTGATTGGGTGAAGTAGGCGGTGACATTCTTGTCTCCGTTCATCGTCAGGGAAGCCGGGTTGGTGTTCCCGGACAGAGCGCCTCCCCAATGGTCGAACTGGTAACCCGTTGCCGGATTGGACGTCAATGTAACGCTTTCGTTATAGTTGTACTGGGTTTTATCGGGAAGCTTGGTCACGGTGCCCTGACCGCTAATGCTGACGGTCAGAGTATAGCCCGTGAGGGCCACTGTTTTTGGCGAAGACCATGCCGATGTGACGTCCGTGTGAGTCTGGCATCGCGCCTGAGCTTTGACGGAGAATGTTCCGTACGTCGTATATGTGTGACTCTGGGAGGCGGTCCCCCAGTCGGAGACGGTTCCATCGCCCCAGTCGAAGATGTACTCGACCGGATGTCCCAGGTTGCTGGTCGATCCTCCGGTGGTAAAGGTAAGGCTTTGCCCGATCTTACCGCTGGACGGGCCCGATGGGGTGGAGGGCGTACTCACGGTTTCGACAGGGGGGGCGGTCTCACCACCCTCCAACGCATAGACATAACTGTCCATCGATCCGGCGATGATATCGGACGACCCATTCCCGCTGATGTCGGCAATGGCTGACACGGATGTGACAGAACCCCCCGCTGTATACGACCAAATCAACAGGCCGGTCTTGCCCTCGATACAACGCACCTTATCGTCATGCCCACCGGCGATGCAGTCTTCTCCGCCCGTACCGTTCACATCGGGTATGGTCGCAACGGCAAGAACGGTACTTCCCGTCGTATGCGTCCAGATGAGACTTCCGGTGGCCCCTGAAAGGCAGTAGATTTTATTGTCTTGACTCCCGGCCAGACAGTCGGCTCTGCCGTCTCCGTTGACATCGGAGATAGGCGTGACTTCTGTCACTGTAGCCCCCGTACGGTACGACCAAAGCACCGTTGCATTTCCCGTGCTGTTGCCCGAGATGCAGTAGACATAATCATCTTCTCCGCCAGCAAGACAGTCGTCGATGCCATCTTCATTTACGTCCGAAATACGGGCCACAGACCGGACGGTACTGCCTGTCTTGTAAGACCAGATCAGGCTTCCGGTCTGCCAGCTTCCCCCAGATATGCACATCACTTCATCGTTCTGGCCCCCGGCCAGACAGTCGTCCTTGCCGTCGCTGTTCACATCGGATATGGGACCGACCGACTTGATGGCTCCTATATTGGGATCATTGTACGACCAGATGAGATTTCCCCATTTCCCGGACAAGCAGTACACGTTATCATCGTCCGAACCCACGAGGCAATCCGCATACCCATCGGCGTTCACATCCTGTATCGTGGCAATCGTGCGTACATCGCTCCCGGTAACGTAAGACCATAGAATAGATGTCGTTCCCGCCGGGGAACGGCCATCCATACAGTAGATCAGATTATCTCCGCAGCCTGCCAGACATTCGTTTATTCCGTCTCCGTTGATATCGGGAAGCGTGACGACGGTCCAGACATCGACGCCGTAGTTCCAGGACCAGATGATGTCGCCTTTGGTACCACCTCCGCCGGATATGGCATAGGCCCGGTTATCCCCCGAACCGACAAAGACGTCCCCGTATCCGTCACCGTTGATGTCGTTGGTGGAAGCCACGTCGTGCACATACCAGTCTGCGGACATATTCCAGAGCAGACTGCCCGGCTGAGCGTATACAGAATGCATGGCGAGGTGTAGAATTAAAAACAATAGGGGTGGTGTATATGGCTTCATTGGACGGCCTCTCATGATGTCATCTGATCTACTAAAAAAGGATTACCAACCGAGCCACAGCAGAATACCCAAGCGTCGATCGGTGTACCTTTGGGAGTATGGATTGGGATCGTTCCCCTCGATGCCGAAGTAGCTTCCATAGAGCCACTCGGCATAGAATTTTATTGAAAGCTCCGACCATGGCTTTATCCAAATGCCGGGCCCGACTTCTACTTTATTATTCCAGAAATCCTTGTTGATATCCTTCAGCAGATAGATAACGCCGTAGGCGTCTATATCCGCTTTCCAGAGCCGGAGGATATGGAATCCCGTTCGTGAGTGGAGATACCCGAATACGTTGTTCCCCTCGCTCCGGAAATAATTGATCTCGCTGTATATCTCGCCCCAGAAAATCATGGGAATGGAAATCCATCGTTTGGGAGAGAACCATGTATCCCACCCATACCAGAAGATGAGCCCGCCCCGGAGGTCGTCGTACTTTTTACGATCGGGCTGGGGATAATCCGTGGGGATGTCCGTATACGATCCATATATCCCTTCAAGATACAGGGCCAAAAATATTTTCCGGAAAAATCGGGTTCGCAAGCCGAGCCCCCCTTCGAACCGGTTGTTCCAAAAATCTCTGTTCACGTCCTTCCCGTAACGCACCATGGCGTAGGCTTCGGTGTATATGGAGGGTGTCCAGTAGTACCGCAATCCCTGCCGGATGTGGGACGTGGATATAAGGTTATCGTCGATTTTCTGAAAAACAGTCGACTCGTCGTAGATCTCTCCCCATAATCTGAATCCTCTCATATCCTGTTGAGGCGTATCGTCAGTGGCCGTGCTGTCGGTTTGACTCTGGGCCAGAGGCACGCGCCAGAGGCAGCCGACCGTCAACAAATAAATGAGTAGATACTTCATGTTCATCCATGTTCTCCTTCCATCACCGATTCCTTTTCGTGGGCAACGCGCTCTGTTTTATCCCAGACGCCGAGCCGTTTTCGCGTCAAATCCAGATAGAGGCCACGGAACACGACCCAGAGCCAAAGCTGGCAGTAACTGAGGTACATGAGAGCGGTAACGCCGATGTTTGAAGGTGTGTCTTCGTCTTCATACGAGAGGACGAGGACGATTTCCAGGAGGAACATAAGAAAAGCCGAAATCCAGACCGCCGTATAGGGGCCGGGCGTACTGACCGAGAGGATGCCCAGACCGCTCAGGATGAAGACCAGATGCGAAACGACGATGGCGCCCAGGAAAAGGTAATAGAGAAGGAAGAGGTATATAAACTCCATCGATAAAAAGCGGTTCCTCAGTAAAAGTGCTTCCTTCAGGAATTTTCGGATGACGTAGTTGTTACCACGGACCCACCGGGTTCGCTGGCGCACCCACGTGCCCAACTTTTCCGGTTCTTGTTCCCAGGTGACGGCCGTGGGTACGAATTTAATTTTCCAGCCTTTTTGATAAATCCGGACGCTCAACTCGGCATCTTCGGTGATGGCGGCCTCGTCCCATCCGCCGCAGGCGTTCAGGACATCTTTTCGAATCACACAATTGGTTCCCGGCAGGATAGCGATCTGAAACGCCCTGTACCGTCCTGCCTGGAGAATCCATTGGAATCCCAGGGTTTCGATGTTGATAAACCGGGTGAGCAGATTTTTCTTACGGTTCAGGGTTCGGAATTTACCGATGACCCCGCCCAGTGTCTTGTCGGCATAGAGATGGGAGACCAGTCGTCTCAGTGAAACGGGTTCCGGATTATTGTCGGCATCGTATACGGCGATGTATTCGTGACGGGCATGCTTCAACCCGATATTCAGGGCATGGCTCTTACCGCTACCGCTCTCTGCCTTGGGAAGGTCGATGAGAGTGATGCGGCTCTCTTTGTTCGCCAGTTTTTGGGCGATTGCCCCGGTCTTGTCCGTGGAACCGTCGTTAATAACAACAATCTCGATTTTGTCTTCTGGATAATCCAGGGAAAGCATGCGTTCCAATGTTTTGGCGATGACGAGCTCCTCGTTCCGTGAAGGGATCAAGACAGTGACGGAAGGGAGGTCCTCGTCGGGTATCCCGCCGTCGCCCGAATCGCTTTCGATGCTTTGTCGGTACCGGTATCCAAAAAAGGTGAGGATAAGCTGGTACAGGATCATCGCCCAGATGACCGAGACCGAGAATAGGAACAGTCCGTCGAAAAAACCGGCACTGATTGGCATATCGAATAATCCTTCCTTTCGTATCCCTGTTTTAGTCTTTATGGTTGTTCATACGCCGCCGCCTGCGGAAACGATGGATGTAGAGAATAACGAGCACACTGCCGGCAAACCCGCTCACCACCACGATGGCAACCGACGTTACGATGCTCACGTTCTTGAGGGAAACCAGACCGCTCATGCTGGTAAACACTTTCACCGTATGCGATCCCGCGGGCAGTCTTATGGCGTATCCCGGAATACCTTGAAAAATGTCCGTCTCGTACCGCTGTCCGTCCAGAATCACCTTGTGGGGATGTTCGTTGACGACGATGTAATTGCTGACCGGCGAATGATAATCCATCTCCAATCCACGAGAGAACATCTCACACGATTCGAGTTCACCGCTGATATCGACGAGTCGGGCCGATGTCTTGAACGTTCCCGCCAGGCTTTCGATTCGCTTCAATGGCCTGATGGTATGGGAACCGGGCGGCAGGATCATCTTACCCCTGTAGTACGCAGGCCAGAGACGTCCGTCCACGGATATGTTGCCATGGGTCTTGGGATCAAGATCGACCATCACGGTTCGATCCGTCTGAATCTGCCAGTGGTCTGCAGAGAGGCGTTCTTTTGAATGGCGACCCAGGGCCCGTGCGATCCATGGAAAATCGACTTCGTAGATACTGGACTCGGAGTAAATGGCGACACGATTCTTTTGTTGGAGTGCGCCGGCAATGGAATGATACAGCTCTATACCCGTCGGCTGCTGTGTGGGAGCCAGGCTCTCTTCCAGCAAACGGTAGGGGACCACGTTGATATCCAGGATAGGCGGTTCACCGGGCATCAACCGTTGGTATGTGCTGGACAAACTGTCGTACCGGAACGGGCCCAGATGCCACATCTCCTGCGGGTCTTCGATTTGAAGGGTGAATTCGAACTCTTCCTGCAGGCCGATGAGTCGTTTTGTGTCCGTGGCCGTGTATTCGCCCGTTTTTTTCGCCAGGATATTGTCGAGAGACGTGACCACGATTTCGATATCCTCGTTTTTCTTTTCTATTTCCTGCTCAAGAAAAGCCAGGAATTCACGATGGAGCTGAATAACCAAGTCTTTCCGGAAATCCTGGAATGTCTTCCAGTCTACCGGATTCTGTTCCCAAAAATGATCCGATGACAGCACAAAAAGCTGGATGGGATCGAAGCCGTGTTCTGCCTGAAATGCCTCCCGAGCCGACGGGTGGAAAGGGGTGAGAAGATCGGGTCTCTTTGGCCCCAGAGGCGACTCGAAGTACAGTTCGGCCAGGTTGATGCCGTCCCAGTCGTACTGATGGATCATCTCGGCCACTTCTTCAAACACGGCCTGACGGCACGCCGCATCGGTCAGTGCCATGTTTCGACGCCAGTCGACGATGGCGTCCCTTCCTGTGGCCGTTTTTTCCCGCCATTCTGGGTGGTCGTCCCAGATCCGTTCATTCACGTGGGGATATTCCAGCCAGAGGTAGACTCGGATGGCATTTTCGTGGGCCAAGCGGATGAGTCGCTCGTAATCGTAACTCCATTCATGATACACATGCCAGCCCGCTGCGTAGATCGTCCGGAACCCGTTCTTCTTCCACATCTTGACCAAATCCTCGATGCTCACGTCTTCCCTGCTGCCCGGTTCGAAATAGATTTCGGCCTGCTCCCGCCTCACCAGCGGCCACAAATCAAAATGGACCTGGAGGACGTTCAGATAGAACGGGTATCTGCCGTAACCCATGCGTGTGGTCGGGTCAAACAACGTCGAGAAATAGAGGTAGCGTCCTTCATCATACCATCCACCGATGACGACAGGATCACCGGAATGGGTTTCGGAATAAAACGTTTCGAAATCGGGCTCTACCAACAGTTGAAATGGCCGGTAGGTATCGGCTTCCTTCCATTCGATGGCCACTTGGTTGTAATATTGATCGCTGACAGTGTGGATGGATTTTTCCTCACCCAGATGATCGATCCCGATGTTTGTGCTCAATTCGGATTCTTTCTCCAGGACGAGATTCATCCCTTCGGCCAGGGCCTTTGTGATGAATAGAATTTGCGGCTCAGAAAGGATTCTGGCCGCTGCGTAGGGTATGATAAGCAGGTTTGTTTTCTCCGGAATCGTGATAAAGTCCAACACGGAGAGGATTTGGTAGTCTATACCCACCGCGTCGAAAGCGCCCAGAAAACTGGCCTGGTCGCGGAAGAGCGCACCCTCGGCCTGAGGATCGATGAGAATCAGGGGAATCATGGGTGGATTGGCCGCCACCAGGGGTGGTTGTTCCCAAAGTTGTTTGACTTTTTCAGGGGATTGGGAGAACGAGGACCAGAGGTTGGCTGGAAACCTGTTTTTCTTTCTATCCGATGCAAGACTGACATGCATCCAGCCAGGCGGGCATTCGATGGATTTGACGATGGGTTCGGAATGGCGTTCCTTGCTCGTCGTGTGGTTTTTTCGTTTTCCACTTGGTGTCAGCAGGAATTCATCCACGTACTGGTTTTTGGGCAGGAGTTCGATTTCCTGGTGTCCGCTCAGGATGGCCTGTGCCGGCGAGTTAACACGATTATCCAGAGTACGGATATCGGCGAACGTATATCCCAAATCCTGGATTTCTTCCACCAGAACTTTCAATACAGATATGGGGACGAAGGGATGGAAGAAGAAACTGGCGAATCCGTCGCGGACGGCTAGGTTATTCCTTGCATATCCGATCACCGGTTCGGGATCGGGGTTATCCATGGGAATATAGCCCAGATTCTCAGGTATGAACTGTGCCCGGCCTTCGCGGGCTGGAATATAGTAAGGAAACAGTTGATCCGAACCCGAAACATCTATCGTTTGTCTCCTCTCATACGCCGTAGTGAAATACCGGTTGATGACCCGGTAATCCAGCATCGATGCAGCGTAGTGGGGTGTCTCCCACACCAGCGGGTAGAGTCCGTTTTTTGCACATTCGTTTAAAGCTCGGATGATGCGCTCTCTGACGTAGTCTTCGGAATCCTGAAAGATCGGCCCATCTGACAGCCCATCCCAGAATTCATAGTCCACGCCCGATTCTCCCCGATACTGATGTGTGCACCCATGCAGGACGATGATACCGCCCTTGGAAACCGCATGCCGGAGTGCCTTGGCCATTTCGGGACTGTCGGATATCGACACGGCCGAGTTTGTCGCCGGATTCAGGTAAAACGGTGTGAATCCCACGGCAAAGGGAATCTTTTTCGAGCCTAAGAGATCAGCGATGTCGCGAAGACTCTGAGGGTTGGATTCGGGGTTGACATCTTCGATACGCACCAGAGCGAGATGTTTTTCTTTATGGTCTTCCCTCAAGATATCATGGAGCAGATCGGCGAATACGATATGCCGGCCACCCTCGGTCACGAACGAGGTGGGAAGATCGGCAACATACCAGAAGTCACCACTCTGAATGACGTAGGGTCGTTCACGCTGCCCTGAACGGGCCGTGGCAACGATCCGGCATTTTGAAGAATCACGGATTTGAATGACATTCAGGACGGAATCGATTTTCGGAAAAAGCGTTCCCTTGTAATCAATCCGATAGCCTGTATTTTCCTCGAACGTTTCAAACGCAATACCCATATCTGCTAATGTCCGTTCACCCAGGAACTTAAGATTGTGGTTTATCCAGCACACCGTACTCGTCGTCCGGGAAATCATCCGCAAGAAGGATAACGGAAGAGACTCCCGATAGCTTTCGCCGACATAAAAGAGAAAGTCGGCGTCTGGCGGATTTCGCGGGATACGAAAATCGTCATCCACGGGAACGAGTGTCGTGGATGTATGAAAATGTCTCAACAGGACGTCCACTTGCCTGGCATCGTTTTCCCCCTTGGGGTCGTAGTAGACGATGACACGTTTGTGAGGAATGGTGTCCAACACATCGCGTATACGGGGCCATGTATTCTGCTGGTCTGCCTGATAGGAATCGTAAAAATCGATACCCCAGGCTCCTGCATCCATGGCGGATCGTAGACTCGCGATGAATTGGGATTCTGTCACATCGACAGTACCCAGGGGTGTGAGTTCGGTGTGGACGACCAAATGGGCCCGGCCCGCAATCTGTTCTAACATCTCGTATGTCGCATCTTCCGTCCATGCCGGCGTAAATGTAACCGTATCGGCATAGACATCGGCCATTTGCTGCCAGATGAGTTCCACGTTGACGATGTCGGGAGTATCGGGCGCATCCAGGATGGCATCCAGGTCGAAGCCGCTCAAATTCCGCTGTTCCGAAGGTGGCAGGATGGAGCCGTCCGCACGAGGCGTTGCCACGGTGGTGATGGACACCGATTTGTGATGCTGATGGATGTTCCGGCACGTCTCGGTCAACAGGGACGACAGGGGCTCGGAACGGATCACATCCAGTGAGATTTGCGGGGTATCCTTGGCATACGCTGCCTGGCACACATCGCAAAAGCAGGCTTCCTCGGGTTTCCAGCAGACGATGGGTTCGGCAATGTCCACCCCGTCGAGAGCTTTGTAGTGCTGGAGTAAATCGTCGATAAAGGCCAGCCACCATCCTCGGAACTGCGGCTGACGCACACAGAGTAGATAGGTGTCCGGCGTGGGTTTGTAATCGGTACCGTCGGGCTGTTTGGACCGCCATTGGGGGTGAGCCTCCCAGGCATGCCTGTGGAGGAAGGCCGGAATCCAGGCATAAACGGCGAGCTTTTGCCGGTGGCAGGCGTTGAGCATGGTTTTCAGGAAATCGACCCGGCCGTAGTCGGTCTGAACATTCAGCGGGTGGGACGTCCGGTAGATCGCGCCGTATAGGGGATCGTACACTTTTACATAGACTGTGTTGATTCCGTTTTCTTTCCATCCGCGTGCCAACTGCTCGCAGAGATCGTCGACATCGTATTCGGTGTCGTAGTAGTACGAAGGATCAAAACGTACGGCCTGAAATCGATGAAGTTCGATTTCGATTCGTCGGTCATCCAGTGTTTGTTTATTTTGTGTACATCCAGAAAAAATGAAGAAAGGCAGAAGGAATCCGTAAAGAAATGTTCTAGAAAAAAAAGGAGGATAAAAACCGTGCATGCAATCCACTCCGATGTTGTGTTTCTGTACAGGTCGATGATGAATTTTGAATCATAAACGCTCTCCCGATTGATCCAAGTTTCGATTTATCAATGATCATCGCTCAGTTAAGAAACAAATTTCTGCAATTTCTATACCATCCGAGGATGGGTGCCGTCATGCGGAAGACATCGGCTGGTATGGTTCGACTAAAGGTGTCGTCGGCACGATCTCGATTCAGATGAAGATGGATATCGGCCCCCGGAACTGTGTGGGATCGGTCTATCATGCAAATGTGTCGATGGTCGTGAGGGCATGCGACTGGGCGGATACAATCGATCCGCACGTCAGACGGACGACAAGGATGGACATCATCATAATAGAGCAGGTCGGTTTGAAGGGTGTTTTTCTCATAACCAAAGATTCTTTCGTTTCATTATTACCGGACGATTAGCATTTTTCGTGCCCGAACGAAAAGACCGGTCTCGATTAAAAATATGTATATTCCTGACGGTACTTTCTTTCCATCCTTGTCCGCTCCGTTCCATCGAACGGTATACTTACCGGGTTCCTGATAAGCATCTACGAGTACGTTAATTTGTTTTCCGAGAAGATTATATATAGTTAATCGAACATGGTTATAATTGGGTAACTCATACTGTATCGCCGTAGTATGATTGAATGGATTCGGAATATTCTGGTAGAGGTGATACATAGAGGGAGGAAGTATCTTTTGGAATATTTGTTCTTTGAAACCGATTTCGAAATGACAGTCTGCCAGCGTTCGGGCCCATTTGGCATGATGCTTCATCGCGGAAATACTGGAGAGACGGTCCGCGCCCGCACCCCCAATTAACGCAAAAATTACATCTTGTGTATCGCCTAAAGCCATAGTAAAAGGCCCCGAGTTCATCTGAAATTGTCGATCACCCGGCGGGTATGCGTAATACGTGCCCAGACCATCGATGTGACCCTGCTTCTTTACGGGATCCCCTGAAAGGGGGTATTTTGTGGGCATTGTTCCCGGTGGAGGAGGGTATAAGACGTCGGGGCCACTGGTTGGGATATATCCCCGGAGAACTTTATACCACAATTCAGGAGGAGTCCAGGTTGGTGGATCGCGGGGTAAACATTTGTCACCACAAAACCAGCAGAAAGATGTCATGCTGAGATTGGTGTACCCTTCATGATTGAGTAATGTCTGATTGTCATCATTGTGTATAGTTGGGCCT
>CAZTKR010000078.1:0-14559 GCA_964614115.1 uncultured bacterium
CGTGGTCAAGTTAAGTCGGGAAACGTAGTGTGCGGGCTTTCGGGAGGTGTCGATTCGGCTGTCACAGCCGTGCTTTTACATAAAGCGGTCGGCGATCAATTGATCCCTGTCTTTGTGGATAACGGCGTTCTTCGTGATGGCGAAGTCGATGAAGTCAGGCAGGCCTTTCCGGACCTGAACGTACGCTTCGTCGATGCTTCCGAGACATTTCTGAAGGATTTGAAAGACGTCACAGACCCGGAAGAGAAACGAAAAACCATCGGGAAACGATTCATTCGTGTTTTCGAGGAACAAGCCGAGAAGGAGGGCAAGATCGATTTTCTAGCACAGGGGACTCTGTACCCGGATGTCATCGAGAGTGCTTCTGTCTTGGGCCCGTCGGCCACCATCAAGTCTCACCACAATGTCGGTGGTTTACCGGAAGAAATGCGGTTTGCGCTGGTGGAGCCCCTCCGAGAACTTTTTAAGGACGAAGTACGGGCTGTGGGAAAAATTCTGGGTGTACCGGATGCGATCCTAAACCGCCATCCGTTTCCGGGTCCTGGCATGGCCGTGCGCATCATCGGGGAAGTCACCAAGGAACGTCTCGACATACTCCGCCGAGCGGATAAGATATTCATCGATGAGCTCAATGAGTCGGGTTGGTACGACAAGGTGTGGCAGGCGCTCACCGTCCTTCTCCCGGTTCAGAGTGTGGGTGTAATGGGGGATGAGAGGACATATGAGAATGTCGTCGCACTACGAGCCGTCACAAGCATGGACGGCATGACGGCAGATTGGGCGAAATTACCGTCGGATCTACTCCATTGCGTTTCCAATCGGATCATCAATGAAGTCCGGGGTGTGAACAGGGTCGTATATGATATCAGTTCAAAACCGCCCAGTACGATTGAGTGGGAATGATCGGTACCTGGCGAAGGCGTATCGCCATCGGATAGGATCGCCCTTGACGTATGTATCGGCGCGTCTAATTCTTGTTGAGGTGCTCGTGTGACGATCTTACATCATAGTTCAGGAGAATAAACCCATGTGTGGCATTGTAGGATATGTTGGTAACAAACCAGCACTTCCGCTTCTCATCAACGGTCTGAAACGGCTGGAGTACCGGGGGTACGATTCCGCGGGCGTTGCCGTTCTAGAAAATAATCATCTCTGGATTCGAAAGAGGAAGGGGAAGATCAAAGATTTGGAGTTGGAATTGAATGAGGCCGATCCACAAAGTTCCATCGGGATTGGTCATACACGCTGGGCAACACATGGCATTCCTTCGGAAACCAATGCCCATCCTCACTGCGACTGCCAGAATAAAATAGCCCTGGTTCATAACGGTATTATCGAAAATTTTGCACAGCTCAAATCGCGGCTGGAATCGGAAGGACATCGGTTCCTGACGGAGACGGATTCGGAAGTGCTGGTACACCTGATCGAAATGTTCTATAAAGGGGATATGGTTTTTGCCCTGCAAGAGGCATTGCAATTGGTCAAGGGGACGTTTGGTATCGTCGTGCTTTCTTCCTGGGAACCCCGCTGTTTGTTCGCAGCACGTCGAGGAAGTCCTCTGGTCGTGGGTGTCGGGGATAATGAGACCGTCATCGCATCTGACGGGTCCGCCATCATCGAACACACGCGAAAGGTTATTTATCTTGAAGATGAAGAAATGGCCATCGTGGATCAGAAGAACGTCAAGGTGCGGACATTGCAGGACAAGCGCGTGACAAAGGCCGTGGAAGAGCTGCCTTTCGATCTGACACATATTCAGAAGGGCGGATATCCCCACTTCATGCTCAAGGAGATTTTTGAGCAGCCAGAGACAACGCGGGATACGATGCGGGGAAGACTCCTTTTAGAAGAGGGCGGTTCGAAAATGGGAGGGCTGGAAGGCTATTGGGATCGTATCTTCAACAGCTCCAGGCTCATCATCACTGCCTGTGGCACGTCCTGGCATGCGGCACTTATCGGCGAGTACCTCATCGAAAAACTGGCGAAAATTCCTGTGGAAGTGGAATATGCCTCGGAATTTCGCTACCGAGATCCCATAATCACGAAAAATGACACGGTTCTTGCCATCACCCAATCTGGAGAAACCCTGGACACACTGGCTGCCATTCGAGAGGCAAAGCGTAAAGGCGTTTTGTGTTTGGGCCTGTGCAATGTTGTGGGGAGTACCATTGCCAGGGAGACGGATGCTGGTGTATATCTTCATGCGGGACCGGAAATCGGTGTGGCGTCCACCAAGGCATTTACATCCCAGGTTGTTGCGTTAACGCTCATCGCACTGGGACTGGGCAGGATGGGATCGCTTTCAGCTGAGGAAGGCCAGGCCTTGGCGCGGGAACTGGCAGGCATACCCGATCAAATACAGGCCATCTTCGAGCAGAAAGACCATATAAAAAAAATAGCCGAAAAAATGCTCCATCACCGAAACGCTCTCTATTTGGGCAGGGGATTCAACTATCCGGTTGCCCTGGAGGGCGCGTTGAAGATGAAGGAGATTTCGTATATTCATGCCGAAGGATATCCTGCAGCCGAGATGAAGCACGGGCCGATTGCCCTTATCGATGACGATATGCCCGTCGTATTCATCGCCATAAAAGATGCCGTATACGATAAGGTCGTGAGCAACATCGAAGAAGTGAAAGCGCGAGGAGGATGGATTGTGGCAGTGGTCAACAAGGGTGATAAGACTGTACGAAAGAAAGCTGACGAGATTATCGAAGTACCCGAGACAATGCCCTGTCTGACTCCGATTCTGACCGTCGTACCTCTTCAGCTCCTGGCCTACTACATGGCCGTACTCAAGGGTTGCGATGTGGATCAACCAAGAAACCTGGCCAAGAGTGTGACAGTGGAGTAAAGAGAGGAGAGGGAACATGATGAAATCCATGATGACATTGTTCGTTGTATCATTCATCTTTTTCTTCGTACTGATGGAAGAGGTCTTGGCCCAGGAAGAGCAAGCGGTAGACAGTCTATTTTACCAGGGAATCACATACTACAGAGAAGGACGTTACAGGGAAACACTCCGTATGATGGAGCTGATTGACCAGGTGTATACGGATCATCCGAGGAAAACAGGATCACTCCTGATGCAGGGCAAATCCTTTTATAAATTGAAAGAATATCAGAAATCCCTGGAAGCCTTTGATAGACTTATCTCCAATTACCCGCAGAGCGATTATGCCGACGATGCACTCTACGGAGTTGCCACAGTCTACTACAGGATGCATATCCCCAAAGAAGCGTTAAAATATCTGATGCGGGTCATCGAAGAAGGCAAAGACAGCCGTCTTTTAAGGAAGGCGGCTAAACTGACATCCGACATCATGGATAATCTTATCGGAGAGGAAGATCTGGAGGCCCTGGTCGAAGAAATGCCCAATGAGAGGGGCAAGGCGGCGGTGGCTCTTAGGTTGGGACGACGAAAGATCGACGAGTCGAGGTTTCAGTCGGCCAAGACAATGCTTGCTCGTTTTTTGGAACAGTACCCCAACAGTACGTATGCTCCCCAAGTAGAGGAATTGCTGAGACAAGCCGAAGAAATGGGAAAAGGATTTTTTAAACTCGGTGTGATACTGCCCCTGACCGGTACTTTTTCAGAACAGGGAAACGCAATTCTTCAGGGTTTTCAGTATGCGATAGACCGGCATAACGCGCAGGACAGCAGCAAGGTGCAGCTCGTGGTACACGATTCCGAGGGACATATTGTTCGAGCCATCCAGGTAGCCCAGCAGCTCTGCCGGGATGGTGAAGTTCTTGCCATCGTGGGCGAGCTTGAGAGTGATTTAACGGCAGCCATTGCAGCCGTCGTAGAGGATGCGGGAGTCGCTCTACTGGCACCTACGGCTACCATGGATGGGATATCGTCCATTGGTCCCAACATTTTCCAGGTAAACAGCAGTCTCACCATTCGGGGACAAGCCTTGGCTGAATACGCGGTTTCGGGTCTGGGATTGAAAACGTTTGCGATTTTGGCTCCCGTGGACGAGTACGGTAAATCGATGAGAGATGCTTTTGTTCGTACGGCGGAACGCCTTGGTGCGGAAATTGTCGCAGAAAAGTGGTACTATGAGGACGATATGGATTTGGGGCCTCAGTTTCAGGAATTTCGGGAAACCGGTCTCAGACGCATGATTAAGGATTCTCTGGTGGTTCTCGTTCACGGAGACGAATGGACGGATGAGTACGACGAACAACCGGGAGATGTGCTGTACGTGAAGCAGACGTTTGCCGATCTGATGGATTCCACCGGTCTTGCCGTCACTTGCTACGACGGTATCTTTCTGCCTGTGTATGGCGAGGACCTGGATTATGTGGCCCCGCAGCTTGCCAATTACAATATCGATACCCGTATCTTTGGAGGGACTTTCTGGCATAATCCCGAAAAACTGGAGGAGAACGAGCGGTACACAGACGGCGCCATATTCGTCAGCGATTTTTACGTAGACCCCTCGGGGTATCAATACCACACGTTTCGGGATGCCTACCGGATAGCCAACGGGAAAACACCCGAAAAGATGGAAACGTATGGATACGATACGGCAAACCTTTTGCTGGATGCCGTAGGAGATGAATCGTTGTCCCGCCATCAGATCGTTGCGAGATTGAGCGAAAAGCGTTCGTACGACGGTATCAGAGGGTCCATCGTCTTCAATCAGGTGAGGGTGAATAAATCCGTCAGCATTCTCCAGTACCGGGGCGGCAGGATTTTAAGAATTCGATAGAACGATGTTCTTTGAAAAAAATGGAAATCTTTTCATCGGACGGTTTGCATCTCTATTTCGGAGTGCGGATGTAGTTCACGGGATCAGTACCCGAAAGGGTGGTGTGAGCAGCCCTCCGTATGATACGTTAAACGTGGGCAAGCGTACCGACGATACTCCCACGAACGTAGAAGAAAATCGACGCCGTTTTTACAGCGCCATGGCCGTTTCCTCCCAGAATATAGCCATACCCCAACAGGTTCACGGGGATACCGTCGCATACGTGTCCCATCCAGGCACTTTTCCGGAGACCGACGGCCTGGTGACCGATGTCCCGGGAATCGCTTTGGTGGTTCAGGTGGCGGATTGCCTTCCTATTTTTCTGTACGATTCACGCAAAAGGGCCATCGGTCTTGTCCACGCTGGCTGGAAAGGGATGACCGTGTCCATCGTCCGGAAGGCAGTGGAGGAAATGGTGCATCGTTTTCACACACATCCTCAGGATCTCCGCGTGTATTTCGGTCCATCGATAGGGCCCTGCTGCTACGAGGTCCAGGACGATGTCGCGTCCCATTTTTCCAGAAAGTACGTACCCGATAATAAACTGAACTTGTGGGCATGCGCTGAGGATCAGCTCGTCGAAGCCGGCGTTCAGAAGGAAAAGATCGAGATGAGCGAGCTGTGCACGGTTTGTCTGAGCGACTGGTTTTTCTCCCACAGAGCCAGTGGAGGCAAGGCTGGCCGTATGATGGCGGTCTTTGGATTGATTGAAAAATAATCCATCTTATAAAAAATAAAGAAGGGTTGTGGATAGAATCCGCAACCCTTTTAACGTTTATGAAATGTATCAATTACTTTTACAGAGTAAGCAAATAACCACCCATTATTTTGATGTCAGGTGCACCGTCATCCAGGCCGATGCCCAAACCGGCGCGTACACGGCCGCTTCCCAGGTTGTAATCTACTCCACTCGTCAGAATCATATAATCGCCTTCGGAATGCATGCTAAATTCACCAACCAGGCATAGTTTCTCGTTAATGGGGTATATGGTGCCTACGCCGATATTGAAGGAAGTTTCATACTCTGTTTTTTCTTCCGTATCATAAATCGGAAAGCCCCATTCATCCGTACCTGTTTGCTCCATTTCAATCGTTGTTGTTTCATAAAAAATCAGTCCGACAGTACCACAAAGAACCAAACCACTTGCTAATTTATGTCGAACCGCCCCATAACCACCAAAATTCAGGTTGCCCTGTCCAATGTCTTCAGAGCCGATGGGTAGAGTGACCAAGGCACCGGCTGCAAAGGTTGTTGACCCGCTGTTCAACATTTTGTACCGTCCATAGAGGGCAAGGTCTGATATGCCGGATTGGCCATCACCCTCATCGGGCGAGACGCTCAGAAAACCCCATCCGGCTTGGATTTCTAACTTTTCGTTAATGCCGTAACCTCCTTGTGCGCCGATGTTCAATTTGCTTCCACCATCATAACTATCATATTCGAGTCCGCCCTGTACGTACGGTCTTTCGGATATGGGGACATCGAAGAAGAATGATTCGAACAGATGGACGTCGTCGGTGTTCGTTTGAGCGTTGAGGACGGGGATGAAAAGGAGAAGGATTAGAGCAGAAATCAGACTAGACATCGTTACGTTTGTGATTCGTTTCATGGCACACCTCCATTTTTCGGTGAATAAACTTTGGTAAAAAGGTATTAAATGTATGGGATACTGTCAAGTCTTTTATTACATAAAATACGGATTCTATCCCTGATATCAAAAGGACTTGACATTGATTTCATAATTTCTCATCTTATTCACGTCAATTGTGACTGTTCTATCAAACAGGAGAATCCGATAATGCGAACGATCAAATGCATTCCAGTTGTGATCATCTTGTGTCTCTTTTCGGCGACAGGGTTACAGGCACAGAGGAACGCACAGGGTTATTCTCTCGGCGTGTACGGAGGAGCCAGCCTTCTATTAAAACCGGGTGATTTCAAGGACTATTACAATATGTCTATCGGAGTGGGCGGTGAGTTTATGTATAACTTTTCCGAAGTGACCAGTTTGCGTATGAGCGTTGTTTACCTTCCGTATTCCAGGGATTTGGATAAAGACAGAGACAATATAATTAATATAATCAGAGAGGATATGGAAGACAAGTTTCCGGGTGTTTCCTACTCGGTGGAGACGAATGTCGAGGGAGGAAATTTTGCGGTCAACCTCATCGCATTGGATATCGTGCAGTATTTTACGTCAGCCGAGTCTATGATAGGCATCTATGCGACGGCGGGTATCGGATATTACTGGCAGAGATACAGTGAACAAACTAAGGCGTTTACCGTTACACTCCCTGATTCCAGTATACAAGAGTCGGGATTTTATCCCGTCGACTCGGAAGGCGATTTTGGTTTTCAAGGTGGCGGGGGTGTCGAAGTATCGATCACGAATAAAATGCTTGTATTCGCAGAAGGCAAGTATCATTACGCCTTGGTACAGGGTGAGAATTTATCCTACGTAGCCGTTTTAGGGGGCATTCGCTTTCGTTTCTCCGACTGAATCAACGATATATTGGGTCGTGGTAGGCCCCTCTCGATTTACGGGATCGGCATGATTCCATAAAATGATCGGTGTCGCTGTTTGATGTCCAATTCTCAGAACCGGAAAGTTCAACTCGCGAATCACGGAATCCATACTAAATTTACGACTTGATGATGTATTATTATATTTTGCTCTCCTTTATCCAGGCTGCCACAGAATTCTTGCCGGTGTCCTCATCAGGGCATCTCCTCTTTTTCAAGGGATTTTTCCACATTCAGGAGATACCCATCATATTCGATATCGTGGTTCACGTGGGAAGCCTTACCGCCATTCTTGTTTTCTACGGCAAACGTTTGATGGAGACGCTGAAAAAAGCCTGGCTGGAGCAGGCGGAGAAACGGGAACAAAAAATTCACTCCAAATTGATCCTGTATATCGTCGTGTCGACGTGCGTTACACTTTTGTTCTATACCTTGCTAAAAGAACCTATCGAGTCACATTATCAATCCCCCTCGATACTCTTTACGACGTATCTTGTGACCACGGTCATATTATTTTCTACTTTTTTTATGCGAAAAGTCATAGGGACGTACGTGTGGCAAAAAAGTATCGTCCTTCCCCTGATTGTCGGACTCTTCCAAGGACTTGCCATCATGCCCGGTATATCGCGATCCGGTGCCACGATTTCCCCCCTTCTCCTGATGGGGATCAAAAAAGAAGAGGCGGCCTATTATTCGTTCGTTCTGGCCATTCCTGCCATCCTGGGTGCGTTCGTATTTAAGTTATCCGATTTGGAGAGCGTCACGTTCCTAACGGAGCACGCGGGCATTATTGCGATTTCTTTTATCGTTTCAGTTTTGTTTAGTTATCTGTTTTTAGCGATGTTGACGTTTATCTTGAAGAAGGGCAAATTCTGGCTCTTTGCTTTTTACACACTGACCATGGCGGTGGTGTCGTTGATCATATTTTAGAGCATCCATATCCATCGGATGCCGGAAAAAGGCGAACAACGGGAGATGACCGGTCTTGGACTATTACGATGTAATGAATGAGATCGAAAAGGGCGACCTGGCACCCGTTTATTTTTTCTTTGGGACGGAGGTCTTTCTCGTCGAGCAATTGGTCAATAAGATCGTAGAGAAAGGTATTGATCCGGCCACGAAGGATTTTAACTGTGATATTGTCGAGGGCGAACAGGTAGACGGTGCGGGTGTGGTGGGACTGGCATCGGCCTATCCGATGATGTCGGACCGCCGGGTGGTTATCGTCAAATCGATCCAAAGGTTGTCCACCTCCGATAAAAAGAGAGTCCTGGAATACGTTCGGTCGCCCCTGGAGTCCACCTGCCTGGTTTTGACAGCCAGAGACGTGGATCGGCGACAGAGTTTTTATAAGTCACTCACTAAGTCCAGCCACTGGGTGGAATGTACCGAACTTTACGAGAATCAAGCGGTGGATTGGATCAAGAGGACTGTCCGGGAGAAAGGCGTCAACCTGGCTCATGAAGGAGCCGGCCTGATGGTGCAACAGGTGGGCACCTCCCTGTGGAACCTATACAACGAAATCGAAAAATTGCTCACGTATGCCTGGGGTGAAAAAACGCTCGACTTAAAGCACGTCCATGCTACGGTCGGCTTTTCCCGTCAGTTCAACACGTGGGAATTTACGGATGCTGTAGGCCAGAAAAACTTTAATAAGGCCATGGCATTGGCTGTCAAACTCTTGGAAGCGGGGCAGTCCCCAGCGGGTCTGATCGTATCCTTGAGCCGGCGTCTCGTTCTCCTGATGCAAATGCGGTCGATGCTGGATAAAGGCATGTCACCCCCTCAGGTGACACAAGCTCTGAAATTTCGTCCCTACTTTGCCAGGCTCTACCTGAATCAGGTCGCGTGTTATGATGCCAAAGAGTTGGAATCGGGCGTGAAGGTTTTACTCCAAGCCGATTGTGCCCTGAAGACCGGGTTCATCGAACCTCTGATGGCACTGACACTGGTGATTCATCATCTAATCAGAGGAAGCGGGAATAGAATGCTGCCCTAATCGAGCATGAATCTTGATTTCGGATGGGTTAAATCGTCATTCCTGATGAGAAACCGATCTGACATGGACTCTTGAATGTCCTAAACAGGACGGACGTGTTTAAAATTTACGGAACTTTTTGGGACATATTTTGTTAGAAGAAACGTACGATAGTAAAAAGAAGGATAAGGCAATAAAGTCCCCTACTGATGAGGAATTGATTGCGCGATTTCAGGATGGCGATGTTTATGCATTTGAGCAGATTGTGCATCGGTATAAAGACCCGCTCATTAATTTTATCTATCATTATCTGGGCAACCGGATCGATGCCGAGGATGTGATTCAGGAGACGTTTCTTCGAGTTTACAGGAACAAACATCTCTATAGAAATATCGCCAAGTTCTCTACATGGATATATACGATTGCCAGTAATCTGGCCAAGACCGAGCTGAGGCGCCGTCGGCGAAGGAGGGTTCTTTCTCTCACTCAGATGGGTTATGATGACAGGGATTACGATTTACCCGATGTGTTTTCATCCCCGGAGCGAATCGTTGGCGGCGAAATGAAAGAACAAATGATCAAGGAGGAGATCGAAGCTCTGCCTGTTAAGTTCCGTGAGGTTGTTGTGCTGAGGGATATCCAGGAATTCTCGTACGAAGAAATCAGCAAGATACTCAATATACCCATTGGGACGGTTAAATCTCGGGTGAATAGAGGACGGTTAAGACTTCAGAAAAAGTTAAAACATCTGCTGGATAAATAATATGGAGACGTGTGTATGAAACATTGTCAAAGGTTTAGAGACAGCCTGTTGGAATACTTTGACGATGAGCTCGACGTCCAGGAGAAAAAGGAAGTCGAGCAGCACTTGAAGGTATGCCCTCATTGCATGCACTTCCTGAACCAGTTGCGCAGGCTGCGTTCCCATCTTCGTGAACTTCCCACGATAAAGACGTCGGAGAATTTTCATATTCTGGTTCGGGAACGTATTCGGAGAGACCTGGCAAGGCAGAGAAGGGCGAAGCAATCATCGACGATCATCGTAAGACGGTTCGTACCGGCTTTCGGGTTAACGGTACTCGTCGCACTCGTCGGGTTTTTAGTATTGGATCACAGGGACTCCCTCGTGGATAAGACCGCGGGCAGCGGTGGAGGTATTAGCGTATCCACCCGTTCTGACGAAGATTTTAGCGGTCCGATCCAGTACGTTATCGATGATATACCCAGCAGAATATCGGTATCCCGTCGAGATGGCGATGGTGAATCCCGGGTTGTGGACGAGGACTCAGTCTATCGAATGGATCGTGCGGAAGAGTTTCGAACGCGTCCGACGCCGGTCAGTTTTTAAGGGATGACGATGATGGTTCGAGGTTGTTGGCTTTCCTCTTTATCCTGGATTTTTATCTTCAGCAGTGGTCTTGAAATTCAGGCGAAATTAAATGCAGCCAGATTACACCCGTCTCAATCCTCTGAAATGGCAGAACACGTCAAGAGGGCCCAGGCGTCAGTCGTTAGTATTCAGACCTTCATCACCCATGCGAAAAAGGGAGTGTGCCGCGTGGGTTCTGGCTTTTTGTACAACGACGAAGGTTTCATTGTGACGCGAAGGAGTGTGATTGACGGAGGTGATAGTATCCTTGTGGCTCTTGCTGATGGTCGTAAACGATCGGCCTGGATCGTTTATCACGATAGCGACACAGAAGTAGCCCTGTTGAAAATCTCTGATAATAATCTTTCTCCCATACCTCTGGGAAAAACATCCATACTACATGATGAATCGCAAATCACAGTTATCGGTAATTCTCTGGGCATATTTCCATCGGTGACTCTGGGCACATTTTTGGGGAGACAATCCGATGGGATGCTGAGGCTGGGCGTTGTCGTCCCTCCGGGAAACAGTGGAAGCCCGGTACTGGACGAGAACGGACGCCTCGTCGGTATTCTGGCGGGAAGGATTCTCGAAGATCGGAATTCGCACGAGGCTATGGGTAAGATCGGCATTGCCCTGCCCGTGGAAAAAATTAAATCCGTCGTGGACGACGCCCTCCATCGTCTGAGCAGAGAAAAAGGATGGGTGGGTATCTCTGTCGTGAATCTGGATGGAGGGGATTCCGGAAAAGGTGTCTGTGTCGTACGTCTCGTCTCGGGCGGGCCTGCACACCGGGCCGGCATTTGCGTGGGCGATACCATCGTGGCTTTCCAGGGAAGAAACGTGGGATATGCCCATGAACTGGCAGAATGGGTGAAAAAGAGCTCTCCCGATGATGAGGTCGTTTTCCAGATCGTAAAACAGGGAGAAACGTTATCTCGATCCGTTCATGTCAGCACAAAACCCTGGATCAGGAAGAGAGGGTAATTTCAAGCAACGATTTTATCAGAATCGAAGCATATCACAAGCCTTGAACGATGAATGTTAGGATTCAAGGCTTTTTTTTATTGACTTTCCGATGATTTTTATTAAATTATGATTATATCATGTTTTTGAGCGTGGAGTTTCATTGAGAATCACCCTCCAGAGATATCAGACAGGATTGATTTTTATCGTCTTGTTCCTGACGATTGGAATAGGCTTTTTCCTTCCGATCTCCAGTGGCAATGGGTGGGGTGTACTCGTCAAGGTCGTGCTTCTCATTTTTGTATTCCTGCTGCTCTATGTACTGTTCTTTCGGAATGACTGGATTCGGATACCCTTCAAGGGAAGAGATCGCACAGAAGATGAGACCTCTTCGGCCGTTGCTGCCACGGAATTGATACAGGAAGGAACCTGGAAGGGATTTGGAGACGCGTTTCACCGGTATGTCCAGGAATTCCTGTCCGTAGTGCGTCAAACCTTCGTTGCTTCATGCGCAGGTCTTTATTTGCAGAAGGGACGAGAAGGCTTGGAGTTCGAAGCAGGGGAGGACAATCACGGCCGATGGAGTCGGCGCATACTCGTCCCCGAGGGTGCGCTCGTAGAACACGTGGCGAAACAGAAGATACCGTTTTTGGAGGATAATTTGCCCATCGGGACATCGTTGGATGGGATTCCAGGTACAGAAATACGGTCCTTCCTGGGGATACCCCTTCTTTGGGAAAACGAGGTTGTGGGTGTTCTGGCATTGGGAGGAGAAACGACAGAGAGTTTTAGTATCGAGGATCAGGATTTCTTAGTTAAATGGAGCGATCTTCTGAAGCAGGTGATGACACTTTGCCACAGGGGCTTGCGATGGGAGATGGATCAGGAAGTGTACCGTGTGCATCTCGATCTGGAGCGTGGGCTGGCAGGCGTGGACGATGCAGAGAGTGCCTTATCGTGCTTCGCCCAGCTGATCCGGCAGCTATTCCACTTCGACCGTCTAACGCTTTGCATCAAGGATGGCGAAGAAGGTGTTATTCAGCACGTGTATGGTCAGATCGATAATCTGGATCGGGGACTGCGTTTTTCATTAAACGAAGGCCTGAACGGGTGGATACTCAAGCGAAACGCGCCCATGATCATTTCCGATATGGAAAAAGGGGACTATATCCGGCCCCGGTACTTTCGCGGCGAGGACTCGAAACACGCGCTGCGTTCCTTTCTCGGTGTACCCTTGGGCAGGGGCGAAGAAGTCTGGGGATGCCTCAGCATTGAGAGTCGATCCGTGGGTCAGTATACGGAGAAAGGCAAGGAAGTATTGGACACTTTGGCAGGACATTTGTACGAGACGCTTCATCGGATCTCATTAACATCAAGACCACCAAAGCCGGTGTGAACCAAAGCGACATCGCATTAAAAAGAGATATTGTAAGTTAACATATTTTATAGGATTGGAGGAACATCGATGGAAAGGCAAAGACATTTGCGGATAAGTTGGCTAAATCAAAACAGGATTTCACGACACATTGCCCCACATGCGGAGAGTCCATCACAACAATCAAGTTGGTGAAGTCAGAGCTTTCGGAAAAGACCGGGGCCTGGCGGTTTCGCGATAGTTACGTGGGCATTTGCAAGTGTAACGAAAAAGAAATCATCGGTTGATTTTCTGTCCAAATATCTTAATACAGGTCAAGGATAAACACATGCGGCTGGATGTAGGTGTTTATCCTTTCATTTTGTCTAATATATGAATAAGAAACGCATTGTCCTGGCGACATTCAACAAAGATAAGGTGAAGGAGATTCAAAGAATCCTTCTACCCACGGGATTTGAGTTAGTCTCTCTCGATGAGTTCCCCGATGCCGGCGAAATCGTCGAGGATGGGGAAACCCTGCTTGAGAATGCCCTGAAAAAGGCGAAAGCGTCTTTCCGGTGGACGGGCCTGCCGTCACTAGCCGATGACACCGGCCTGGAAGTGGACGCCCTCGACGGCCTACCAGGCGTCCGATCCAGCCGGTTTGCAGGCGCACAGGCCAGTTATCGGGAGAATAACGAGAAGCTGCTCCGCCTGTTGCAGGGTGTCCGTCGGGAAGCACGTACGGCCCGGTTTCGGACCGTCGTGGCCTATGTGGATGGCGAGAGAGAACGATGGGTGGAAGGAATCTGCCAAGGCGTTATTCTCGAACGATACCAAGGCAGCAGTGGATTCGGTTACGATCCTCTCTTTTTCGTCCTCCATAAGAATAAGACGTTCGCCGAGATGACTACCGAGGAAAAGAACAGAATCAGTCACCGGGGCATTGCATTCCGCAAAATGGCGGACTTACTGAAAAATCTTGAATGATAATGTAAATCCATATTGATTTTTATGATTTAATTACTATATTGGGACTTTCAGAACCATCGGGGCGTGGCGCAGCCCGGTCAGCGCGCCTGCTTTGGGAGCAGGAAGTCGTGAGTTCAAATCTCACCGCCCCGACTTTTAAAGCCCTGCCTGTGGCGGGGCTTTTATCGTATCCAAACAACATACTACAATTGATGATTATATGCATATATTAACGACGAGTGGGCAAAATTTCGTAGATTTTACTTGCTTTTTCCTGCAAAATATTTTATAATTCAAAAGTAACATACCTAAAATATCAGTATTTCAAGAGCTATTTCAAAGGGGCTCTCTAACATACTGTTTTCCTCTGGGGAGAGGCGAATGGGTGTTATGAGGTGAGTTTTTTTGCTGCATGTATTATTTCTATAATATTATGGGATGTTGTATTATGAGAGTTGTGGGAAAGAATTTTGAAGGGGTATGGAGTAAAGTAAGGTTAATATAAAAATTATTTATAAAAGGTAATTATATTAATGAAAAAAATTTATCCACAAATTTTCATTAGTTACGCTTACGAGGACGTTGATATTGCGCATCGTATTTCACGTGCGCTACGTAATGCAGGTGCAAATATTT
>CAZTKR010000079.1:0-14459 GCA_964614115.1 uncultured bacterium
TGAACCCCGAGGTGGGATAAAGTTCTTCTCCCTCAAAGAAGACGCCCCTGGTGGTGTCAAAGGAAGGACTTCCTTCCACCTTGCCCGTTTGGTGAAGAGCTTCCACGACGGCGCAATCCAAATCTCGGAGCGGGAAGTCGTTCCTGCCTTTAATCGGTTTGTTTTCGGGAAGCGGGTAACCTGATTTTTCATGGGCGTTATGGAGAACCTGATACGCCTTCTCAAGCAACTGGATGGAATTGGCGTCAAGAAGGTTGAGGCAGTTTCCCAGGTCGATAACGGCGCCAACCACAAAAGGATCTTCGATACGTCGGCTCTTCTTGGGATGCTTTTTTAAAAGCATGGCGTATTCAAGGGCGCGCGTGGGATTATTCTCCCAAAAATAAATTCCATGCCCAAGCCAGTCGTAATTGTTTTCACTTGGGCGAAGACGTGTTTTCCCCGTAAGGACTTTTTCACCGATTTTTCTATCGCATCCATGGAAACCAATAAGAAAGGCGGGCAATGAGCGGTACATTATTTACCTGAGTAATGACGGGTCAGCTTGCCTTTCGGCGTACAGATACCTGCTTTGACAAGGAAATCCCTGGACGCCGTCTTGGAGGCGGCAACCTTCTTCGCCATTTTTTCAAGGCTTTTGACGCGTTTCTTAATGTCCTGACTGGTCATGTTCACCTCCTACTTGGATTATCGGTTTCTCCCAGAGACGAATCAAGGCGAAAGCCAAGATTTTCCTTATGAGGACGTTCTTTCCTCTTGGTTCGTACTACAGCACCCCCTCCATTGCCTCGTCGTAGGCGAGTTTCAGATCCTCTTTGACGAGTCCCAGGTAACGAGCGGTGACATCGATGTTTTCATGTCCAAGAAGAGCCTGGAGCACTCTGACGTCTGCGCCGTTTCGGAGCATGTGGACGGCGAAGGAATGCCGAAGAAGGTGAGGGTGGACGTGTTTTTGTGACCGTCGGTTGATCCAGGCGAAAAGGGATTCGAGGCCGTGGCGCGTTACGGGCTGGCCGTTCGGGTAGGTGAAAAGAAGAGGCGAAGAGGATTTTCGGATTTCAAGGTAGCGTTCAAGGTAATGAATCGCCACATCGCCCACGGGCACGGTACGGGTCTTCCCGCCCTTACCTTTCACAGTGACGGTCTTTCGGGTTCTGTCCAGTCCGTCTTTTCGAAGGGAGAGGATTTCCCCGCGTCGAAGGCCGGAGGCGTACATGAGTTCCAGCATGGCCCTTCCCCGAATCCGAAAGGGTGTATCGGGCGTAAGAGCTTCGAGGATTTCCTGAACCTCACTTTCCGACAGAGGGGTTTTGACTTTTGGGTCTTTTCGGATGGAATGGTGAACGTGTCGGGAAAGATCGGAGAGAGTCTTTCGGTTGTCGTACATCCATTTGAGAAATCCTGACAGGACGATTCGGATCCCTCTTCGTGTTCCCTCGGCCAGGGACTCCTTTATAATATGGTCCTGGAAACGCTCCACGTGGGATCGGGTGATGGCGTCGGTTCTGGCGAAACGTTGGAACTTCCGTAAATACGAACCGTAACCAGTGCAGGTAGCCTCCGAGCGGCCAAGGGTCTTGAGATACCGAAGGTAAGAGACGATGGATCCCGTCATGTGGTTCCCCTGGGATGGGTTCGTCGATAGACGTCCTGGAGAAAAGGGTCGGAGAGATGGGTGTATATCGTGGTGGTGGAGAGTTTGACGTGGCCCGCCAGTTCCGCCACAACGCGAACGTTGGCCCCGTTTTCAAGAAGGATGGTGCAGAAGAAGTGTCGGAAAGCATGGGGGCGGACGGGGTTCGGGATCCCCGCCTTCTTTCTCACACGTTCCACGATAAAGCGAAGACTGTCGGGAACAAGACGCCCACCGCTATCGTTAAGAAAAAATGGAGCAGAATCCTGCCGGACCAGACGATCTTGATACGAAAGGTAATCGACAAGAACAGATCGACATCCAGGCGTGATAAAGACCAGCCGAAAGGTGTCCCCTTTTGCTTTTCGAACCAGGACCTCCCTTCGCTCCATGTCCACGTCGGAAAGGTTCAGGCCGCAACACTCGGAGGCCCGAAGACCTGTTGTTGCGAGAAAATACACCACGGCCCTGTCGCGGGGGCTGGGGGCGAGATCGATCATCTTTTTCACATCCTCGATTCGAAGAAGGATCCTCGGCTTTCCCCTCACCACTTTCGGGAGCGGCAGGCCGGCAACAGGATTCTGGAAAAGGATCCCTTCCTTCTTCCCGTATTCCAGGAAAGAGCGGATGCCGGCAAGGTATTTCGCCTGGGTGCTGACAGCAAGAGGTTTCCCCCGTGGGCGGTGCCCGTGTGCCAGGAAGGTTTGAAATCGAAGGAAATCATCACGGGTGATCCGTCGAGGTTTTTTCTTACCCACATGGTGGAAGAACAACTGAAGGGCCCGTTCGTATCCCTGAACCGTTTTTCGGGCCCGCCCCCTGCGTTTCAAATCCTGTATGAATAAGCCTAACTGTCTCCCATGAACAGGCGAACAGCCAGACTGTTTTTCGTCGGAATCCCTTGAGAAGTGGTAAGTTCCTTTCATGAACAGGTCTCTGAACAGGTTGTGTAATAGGGTGATACCTCGTAGACCCGTTTCACGCCGTTTCGGTTATGATCGGCGGCGATCAGTTCGAGACGATGGAGCTCTCGAAGGGTTCTGTATGCCATGGAATAGCTCCACCCGAGCCAAGTCATAACGTCCTCGCGGCTGAAGGTGGAGACCTCTTTTCGGTGGAGCGTATCGAGAAGCTTCATGGCCGAAGGGGAAAGATCTTCCTCCACGTGGTCAACCATGGCCGAAAGAAGAGGTTCCACGGCCTCGTAATCCTTACGTTCGGCCTGGATGGTAACTCCCTCCCATTTTCTCTGGAACTGATGGAGGGCCGCGTGTGCCTTCACCAGGCCAAGGACGTGGCTGAATTTTCTCCGAACCAGGACGTTTCCACCCTTGGGAATCATGTCACGCGCGAAAGGCACCGTTACCTCGCAGGGGCGAAGGAGAAGATTGGCGTTCTGGGCAAGGGTAAGGGAAGCCGTGTTTTTCTTTCGGGTCATGGCTTCCATAACACGCCGGTTCTGCTGGGCGGAAGAATCAAGCCCGATCTCGATGAAACGGGACAGGTTCTCGGTATTAAGGCCCTGGGTGCTGGAAACCATCACGGCCAGACGTGCGGGAACGTTGAGGACCCGCGTCAATGGAACCTGGCCTCCTTCTCGGACGGTAATAGCCAGCGAAAGAGTCTGCGAAGACATCATGGTTCGAAGGGCGTACTCGTTCTCCACACCCTCGTATTCGTCCACCACGAGGAGACGATGGAGCAGCATCTCCTTCGGAATGAAATAGAGGGCCTGGGGCGTGAGTCTTGAAAAGACCAGAAGTTGGGACGGATGCAGAAGACGGGATACGGCGTTCATAAGGGCCGATTTTCCAGATCCTGCGGGTCCGCGAAGGACCATCCCCAGCGGTTGATCCAGGAGGCGGGAAAGGGCTGTGAGAACGCAGAGACGCTTGTTGGTCTCTTCTCCCACGTATCCCATGGACTCGGTAAGAATATGACAGAGACGATCCACCAAGTCAGGACGGGCAAGGAATTCCTGTGCCTCTTTTCGATCCCGCAAGGTGAGCTCCGGCTCTTCCTCGGTTTTCTCCATGTATTCCCTGTCGATATGATCCGCCATGTCCGCCAGGTGTTCCTCCACCAGGGTTCCCGGCATCTGGAGTCTTCGCGCGGCGATTTTCGCGTAGCGAAGCCTTGAGGATGCCGAGGTGAAGTCAACGCGGTCCAGGATCCTTCTCTCGCCCTTCTCTGCCTTCACCAGGGCCCGTTTGCCAGGGACACCACGCTCCACGCGATAGAGAATTTCTTTCGCTCGGAAGAAAAAATGATTCGCTGTCTCGTGATCCAGCCCCAGGGCGTCTCGGGAAAGAGGAATGGGCAGGGCAGCCAGATCCTTCCTCGTCACGAAATGAACGGGAATGGAGATATGCTTTCGATACCTTTTGCCGAGATAGTGGATTTTTCGGATCCCTGATTTCCTCATTCGGTCCAGGATCCGAAGGGTCTCCGCGTGGTCTCCGGACCCCACGGCATGACGGTGTCCCAGGCTTCGACAGTACAGCCAGTCCACGGGTCTTTCGCAGAAAATGGCCTCCTGGTACGATCCTGGAACGTCTGCACCAAGAAGCCCCCGTGGCGGTTTCTTCCAGAAAATCATCCGAACGTCCGTGGAACGGGGACGAATACCAAGAATATCCACCAGCCGACCCTCGGGATCCAGAACGGGAATAGTGAGAGCCTTTAGAAAAATTTCACCCTGGCGATTCATAAGACCCAGCCTCCGCAACGCCGAAACCTGGCTGGATCCTGCAATGTTTTTTAATTTCCCCGAACACCAGCCGAGTCCCAGGTCTTCGACCAGATCGGGAGAAAGAATCCCTTCACGTTCCAGAAAAGCCCTGCCCTCGTTCTCCGTCTCAACCAGGTCCCGCTGGTAAAATTTAAGGGCGTCGTGAACCACCGCTTCCATAATAACCCTCTTTTTATATCTGTATACAAACGGTAGTATCGTCTATATCACGTATGTCAAGGAAGAAATAACGGGGAAGTGTTGCGGCGGGAACGGCTTCCTGTATAATCCAGGGCATGGCGAAGAAGCGAAAAACCTGGAAAGTTGAGCCCGATGACACTCGGGAGATCGGGAAACGGCTTCAGCGGATTCGAAATGAGAAAGGTTTGAGCCAGCAGGAGACGGCGGATCGAACAGGGCTTACGGCACGGCTGGTAAGCGATTACGAACGGGGCAGGATCCGAATCCACGGGGAATTACTGGTTCGTTTCTGCACGGCCCTGGAATGCGAGCCTTCGGAGATTCTGGGAATGAAGCCGAAGAAGGAAAAGATTTCCCCCTCCCTTCTTCGCCTGATGAAACGGATCGAAGGCCTTCCGTCCTCAGATCGGAAGGCCCTGATTACCGTTATCGAAAAATTCCTGCGCGGGGCGAAATCCTAAGTCATTTTTCCCGTAACCATATCTTCAATATTCGCGTCTCTTCTCTTGTAGTTTTTCGGAATGATCATTCCAAGCTCCTCGAACACGGGCGCGGTGTCGCCCAGGCGAAGAGCCATGCGCGCGCGGGGAAACATGCCGTTCCTGGATTTGGCAATGTACACAGTATGACTGTGCTGAACTATCTCCATCCGGCTTCCAGAGCGAAACACCTGGGAGTCCTTCGGTTCGTGGGCGTTGAACATAAAAATAGTCTGGGCCAGCCGACCGAACTTTGCGGATCCCTCGATATCGTCCGCCGATAACTGCTGGGAAGCTTTCCCTCCAGGACTCTTCACGGTATGCCCGACCAGAATGATATTCTTTTCCGTCCGGCTGATGATTCCCGTGAGGCGTCGAATGAAGCTTGCCTGATCCTGGTACTCGCGGCGGCCAGGGGCTTCGTCGAAATCGATCTGCGACAATGGATCCACGACAACTACCTGGTGGATATTCAGCATTTCCTCGACCCAGTTGAGAACTGTTTCGGAAGGGAGAGACTGAACCTGGATCCTCCCGTTTATCATGACCGTCTGCGTATGGGGATTTTCGAAGATCCCCTGGGAAATGGAGTCGAGTTCCTTCCCGAAACGGTCCATGAGGATGAGGTTTTCATTCGCCTGGGCCAGGTCTCCGTTCATGACGTTCCACGAACGAGCCATGATCGCGAGCATCCTACGTTGCAGGTCAGCACGGCGATCTTCCAATGGAAGATATCCAACGGACACGCCTCTCCTGTGAAGGTGGACAACCTCGTTCGCCACGAACAATGATTTGGCCGTGTTCGGAGGGCCCGCCACAAGAAGAACGGTTCCAGGGTGAAGAGGTTTAGCCTTGTTCAGCCTGGGATGGGAAAGGGGAAGCGGCTGACGCCTCCCTGAGCGTTCCGCCTTGAAATCGTGACGAAGATCGTGGAGGGCATCGGCTGTTTCTGGTGAAGGAATTGCAGGCGGTGAAGAAGGCAAAGACGGGGGGTGAGAAGAGGGAAGAGACATGATGGGAGGATTCGTTTCCGGAACCGTTCCAACACGATCTGGAGCCAGGCTTGCGGGAGAGGAAACGAAACAGTCACGTTTGTTGCATTTGAATCCCAGGGTCTTAATCGTCGCACAACAGTAGGGTGCGATAGAACGCTGGATCTTCCGATCCGTGGCTTCAGGGGAATAAGATTTCTTACCTGGAGGCGGCGTGTACTTGGCGGAGAACGTCTGAATGTAATCACGGGATCCTTCGAATGGAACAGCGTTGGAAATCCAGGCTTCCCACAATGCTTCGGAGACGTTGGTTCCCATACGCTCCATGTATTGGAAAAATTCACACTGGTTACGAACAATGTCAAGGCCTGGGCGAAGAGTCGAGGGTGCGGATGTGGGTGGAGACGGAGAAACCGCGTCAGCGGTTTCGAGGCGGGGAAGGTTTTCGATAGCCGCGTACAAGGCGGAACGGTCCACGGTAGAAAATCTTCGAGGGATAATCGGGTTGTTGGATTCATCCATGAAACATGTTCGTCCATTAAGTATTCCGCTACCCAGAATATCCTCACCGCCAAAGAATGGGAGAAGGACGGCGTTGCCGATTTTTTCTGCCTCAAGCCGATCCTGTTTCGGAAAGATTTCTGTCTGAGGGCATTTGGCCTCTCTGACCACATGGCGTAATAATACACGAACATCTCGTGCCGGCATGGGTTCCGAGAAGAAAATCCAGATATGGTAATTTCCCCCTTTCGAAACTTCGATCCATGCCGTACCAGAGCCCAGGCACTTTTCTATCTCTGTTTGAATGGTTCGGGCGGTCGATAAGGGGGCCGGCACGGCGCCCGTCCCATGATTTTCCGCCTCGATCATTGCCCATTTGATGTGGTTTCCATCGAGAAAGAAGGGGGAAAGTGCGAGCCGCATCCTCCCCCTGACGTGCTCGCGTATGGCAAGGCTCACGTCTACGACAGATTTCCATTGCCGTCCGTCCCCGACGCGGTCATGTCGGGCCAGGAAATACTGTTGGATCAGGGCGACCGCTTGCAGTTGGAATTCGTTCATGTTGATTCTCCTAAAACTGTTGATTCGATTTGTTCAAGGACATCGAGGGGCGGGACACCGTATCCCGCATCGATATCGCGGTTGAGATATTTGTTCAGGCGTTGCGGCAGCCAGCGCAAAGATTTCCCGTTGGCCTTGAGCCATGGATCCTCGTCATCCACGAACTGGCGCATACAATCGGAAAGATCAGACATATCCAGATCTCCATTCTGAATCAGGCGGGCAAGATCTGCGGCGGCATTCAGTTCGGATTTGATTCGCGGAGGTTTTGCGCGGTCGGCATTGATATTGATATCGGTCCATAAATTCCATACGTCATCAGACCCCCCCACCTTTTTGGTGGAACGTTCCACCACATCCCCCCCGCCTGTAGTGTTCGTGGTGTTGTTATTGGTATTGTTCTGGGGGGGCAAAAACGCACCGGGTGGGGGGTCAGTTACGCACCGGGTGGGGGGGTTGGATCCGTCACCCCGTGCATTTTCAACCCTCCCCCATTTGTAGACCGTCGTCCGCCCGTTCCGCCTCTCGACAACAACGACGCCGGCACCGATCAATTCGGCGATCAGACGGCGGCAGGAACGCCTGTCCTTCCAGCCCGCCCGTTCTAACAACGTCTGGACGGACGGCCAGCAGGCTCCCTCCCTGTTCATGAAGGATCCCAGGATCACGGCCAGCTTGACGGCATTACCTGAGAGGGTGGGGAGTTTTCTCAACACGACAGCGGGAATGCAGGCGAACTGGTTATCGGTGAAATGAATTTCCCGAAGAGCTTGACGTGAGTCCGTTGTAACATTACAATCGGTCATAATAAATCCTTCAGTATCGGCGGTCAAATCTCTGGCCGCCGATTTTATTTTCGTATACGGCGGGAGGTATTACTAGAAGAAGACGGGGCGGGAAAACACATCAAGAACCAAAACTGGAAAACGCTTATGAAAGGATTTTCATAGGGGAAAGACGAAGTTTTTTCTCTTCTAAACCAGAACCATTTCAGAACCAAAGGCCCATTATTTTTCGGTAATAATGCCTGAATTTTGGAGATTCGTCAGAAACGAATTTGTGTCCCAGACTGACGGATGGTTGCGATAGGATTCAATCAGCCGCCCCTCCCGTGGGGCGTTTTTTTGGAAATCTTTGAAGTACTGATCACGGGATTGGTTGCGACCGTAATAACGAAAGTCGATTGTTTCCGACATGGCCCTGTTCCACAGGCAATCAAATATCATTTCCAGGGTTGCCACGGGAGGAAGGAACGTCGTTTGCCTGCCCGCTTCAATAGCCAGAATCCAATAATACGCCGAAGGAAAGGTCAATCTGGTCTTGGATGTTTTCGCCAACCACGTCTTCAACATCGGCCTTTCAGCGAAAAGCTTTCTCACAGGAGACGGGAAATCACGGCGCGGCTTCCTCCCCTTCTTATTCTCAATCCTTCGTACCAAGTCCAGGTGCTCCATCTCCCCGAGAGTGTGGCCGAAAAGGAAGAAAACCGAATGAGAATCTTCGCTTACCTGCTGAAGAATTTCCTCGTTTCTTCGAACCAGGATTCCGAAGCCGTCATCCTGTTTTTCCCAGAAGACGCCTGGATTCTCGCGGGTTTCACTGAATGATACCCTCTTGAAACGGTCAGTTTCTTCCTTTTCCTCGGGGTCCTCATCGTCTTCGACTTGAACGGAAATATCCGAATCGGCCACCAGCTTTTTCTCGATAAAATTCATACATCGGCTAAAGAAGTTTACGGAATCCTCAAGCATTTCGATAGTTTCCAGGCCGAACGGCTCCGTATACCTATGGGCCAGGCCACGGAGAAAGTCGTCCGCTGGGGCATGATCCATGTTCTCGATATCCGCACGTAACAGACGACAGCAGATATTGAATTCATGAATATTCACGTCCCCATCCGCCCCTTCCTCCTTTGCCGCACGGCATCCGATACTGCGAATGGCACCTGGAAGATAACCTGCCGAGAAGGCGGTCATTTCGTAGGGAGTGAGCGTCTTCCTTGTTTCCTTCTTTGCCATAGTCTTCATGTTGGCAAAGGGACGTCCGCATTCAACGAATTTCGGGAAAACAGTTTGGAGGGATCCCTTCGCCCCCCGCGACCGTGGCAGCCAATCCTGCTGCCTGGGTCGAATGGGGCCATCGGATCAAACTACGTAGCGTATCACGACCGTACCCGCTTCAGCCCCCTCTCTTCCAGTCAGCCAATTTTATAGTAGACTATCCATTTATTCCGCCTGTGGAGCCTTCAGGGAGCGATCAGGGAAGCTTTGGACCCAGGGTACCAGGGCACGCAGGAGCGCCGCGAAGCGGCGCGTTATAGCGCGCTGAAAATGAGCCTGAAAACCGTCCAGGATCATGCCGGGATATTACCAGCTTATTTAATTCTCACGTGAGAATTAAACAACTTCATTTATGGCACATACGGACCGTAATTGATTCACAATACCCGGGTTACGTTTCCTCAAGATTCAAAAGACCAAAATGACCCTCGATCAGACCCTGAATCCTGACATTTCTGGTGTGGTTTGCGAAAATTTGATTTTCGTACCTATCGTTTTTTTTAGAATTTCTTTCCATTTTAGATACTACCTGCTTCATTTTGAATTTTACCCTTTTTCTATTAAATCGTCTTTAGTGAATCACGATCAACAGGTTAGATTCAAATTCTTCCAAACCCGTTTCAGATGCAAAAATCGCCTACCTTTAAGAAATATTTCCCTATCCCGAATCATATCATGATATTAAATAGGTAAGGCCTATCAGGTGCGACAGTAGACCCTGAAAACTGAACCTAAATATCATACTCGTCATCAGAAAGGTGGTAAATGACTTCCCTCTTTTGGAACGTTTTTCCTCCTCTGAAACGACGCCTGATCGTGTGTCATTTCCGTTCCCAAAAACGAAATCAAATCTACATTAAGATGGTCCATTGGTCATAACCGAGTCAAAATGACTCAATCGTATCAATCATCCAGACCTGTAATAATGAATGATGAATCCTTAAACAGGTGCAATCATGTCCCTTTTCCATACGAAAATATCCCTCACATGGAGCGTCAGAAATTGACGTTTCCCATACCTAAAAAAAAGGCCCCAGAGATGCGTGATCCCTGAGGCTATGACCAGCACATCCGCCGGATCTGTGGTGGGCATGCGAAATTCCTCCTACTCCCCCGACGACGGGCGCTTCATTTCTTCGATTCTCCTGACCAGGGCATCGGCGTCCTTCTCGGTCAGTTCGCCAATATCCTCAACGCCAGCTATTTCCAACAGTACAGGGGTCGTGATTCCCTTGGCATGGGCCAGATCCAGTATTCGAATGCACTCCAATGCTGATAACGTCATCGGTTTCCTCCTCGAAAAGTTTTTCATGCCAGCATCATGCGCTTCCTGCCCCACCATGAAGGTCGGACGCCCCAAAACTCCGAGAGCCTTTCCTGAATCTCTCGTCTTAACTGGCTTATTCTGGAGCGGGACAGGTGGTAAAGATCGGCGATCTCAAAGGGCGAGTAACTCTTCAGGGCCAGACGGACCATGCCTTGAAGGTAAGGTGGAAGACTGGAAAGAAAATCCTGGAAATCCACATTGATCAATGCCGCCTGGTACGGATCCACATCCCGCTTTCGGTGGAGCGTTAAATTTTCCTCCTCTTCGATTTCTGTTTTATGCGGAAGGAATCTGTGGCACGTGATTCCCTTTTTGGCCCTGGCCCCTTCGGAATCCAAACTTACCCAGTCGCATTTTCGATCTGAAAACCTGCGGAAATCGTTCACGCGGCAGATGGCGTGCTGGAGAAGGTGAGTCAAGGGCGGGGCTTCCCCTTCCTCTCGGCACCCGCTGACGTGGCGTTCGTACGCCAGGCAAAGCCCTGGGCGGAGCCAAAACGTTCCAGGGCGGCCAGAGGGTATCTGTGAACGGATTCCTATTATATACAGGGCGTATCCGTATTGCCCCACCGCCGCCGCCAGGGAAGTATCGCGCGAAGCGCCAATCTTCCAACGCGGCCAGAAGGCATAAGAAAACACACTCATTTCCTGTGGAACGCGGGAAAACAGGCGGGAAGGACGGGAGCATCGAGGGGAAATACCCCCGTCCCCATTCAGGCGGGCTGACGTTCCACGCCATGTGAAACATCACGTATAGTAGCGCAAAAACCATCGGAAATTCAGGTCAGAAGACGTGGCTTAATTCAAAGACATACGGCGGCAATATACGTGACGGAGTTCCCGTCAACGTACCCAACCTTCACGCAGAAAGGAACCAACCATGAAAAAGGAGACTCTCGCCGCCCTCTACGTCCGGTGTTCCACCAGCCACCAGGATACGGATATCCAGAAGAAGGATCTCACGGCTTTTTGCTCTCGTCGAGGATGGATGGTCCACAGGATATACGAGGATAAAGGCATTTCAGGATCCAAGGATAAACGTCCCGCCCTGGATCGCCTTATGAAAGACGCCCGCCAATGCCGATTTCAGGTGGTGGTCGTATGGCGCTTCGACCGTTTCGGGCGGTCCGTAGCGCATTTGGTAAACGCCCTGAATGAATTTCGGGAACTTGGCATCGATTTCGTCAGTCTCAATGAAGCTCTGGACACATCCACGCCGGCAGGCAGGGTCCTCTTTGCCGTGATCGCCGCCATTGCCGAGTTCGAACGGTCCATTATCGTGGAACGTGTCAAGGCGGGCGTCAGGAAGGCACAGGAAGCTGGTGTGCGCTTCGGAAGGCCACGGAAGGGCTTTGACTACAAGAGAGCCGTTGCCTTGAGAAAGGAAGGCCTGTCGTATCGCCAGATCGCCGACCGTTTAGGGGTCAGCCACACAACGGTTCTTCGTTCCATCGGCAAGGGCTGATTCCGCTGGTGCAAAACCCTCGATTCCCTTCCCCCTTGAAATCTGGCACAAAAGTATCGGAACATAAGCGGTGCGTAAACTGAAGTTTTTGTGACATGCCCCGTGGAGCGTGTTTCTACGTAATATCAAAAAAACCAGATTAACAGGCACGCTCCACTATAAAATCTTTCAACGCTCCACGTCCTCCCCCTCACCGCGCGGGGGCGTTGGTGTCGGTCGGGGGGCTTTGCTGGCGGGAAGAAGGTGGAGCCGGGGCGGTGTCGGGTACTGGACGGGATGGGGAAACCGGGAAACTGTCCGGATTTCTAAAAAAAGTCCTTTCGAATTTTCGCCGCCTTCCTCCGGATCATTTCATCTCTTTTTCCAAAGAACGAGATTTTGTTACTGCGTTTGGTTTTTGTTTTCTGGAGGCACTTGACGATTTCAATCTCCAAGCTTACGTTTTCTTATCCCAACCGGGGTGAGCCGGGGCGTCTCCGGTTCGTTCTAACGGGAAAGTTATGCCTGTGAGTTTTTTTAGGAAATTTTTTACCCCTCCTTTACAAGGTTTAAAATAAATGCTATGTTCAAATACCGTGTCTTCCCCGAATAAAATTGTTTCTGGATCATCCCGAATATCTGTTGCATAAATTAACATCGATTTATTAGAGACGATAATCTTAAAACCAATATCGGCGCAATATATCTTTTTAGAGCACTTGTAATACCCGCAGGACAAATACGATTCCAATTCTTCCTTTTCTTTTTCGTCTAATTCTTTTTCATTTCTAATTTCTCCATTGCGAGATGTCAAAAAAACGGTTGCTTTGTCTATTTTGCCATGAATCATACTGTATAACGGTAAAAGCAACAAGATCGTTGCGACGATCATTAAAACTGCCAAGGTAAAAAGTACTTCGATGGATTTTCGCGAAAGGCCCTGTTTTGCGGAAAGAGAAAAAAAGATGGGAGGAAGGATAATCAATGCCGGAGAAAAAGCATTTTGTACAGCTGCAAAAAGCATAATACTAAATGCTATTAACCACGAAACAATACAGCATTTCTGTAATTTATTCATTGTGCCCTTTAGGGAACGCGACGTGTTTCAAATACTCCGGGATTACAGACGGTGTAAAAATTTATTGATTCTGTAGTTGCCGTAAAAAAACCACCATGAGCGATAATCTGCCTCCAATCATGATAACATGCTAGTTGGTGGCATGAAATAAGAAATACATGGGTTAATCCATATCTCTTTGCTGTAAATCGAGGATCAATAAGTTGTCTGGCCTCTGGGACGTCTTTACCTCCTAATGGTATAAGACCAAGATCATCATCGGCTGCATGTCCAGCATAGGCAAAAACGGAAACCTGATCAAGTCTAAGAAGGTTTAAGCCTGTTTGTACGTTGTTTCGATCAAAATGTATTATGTAGTAATCTTTATAAAATCTATCAAGGAACCGGTTTAGTAAATATCGTCCTTTCAACGCAAGGGGATAATCCATATGCATTCCCCATCTTGTTGCCCCATACCAGCGTAAAACCGTGTTGGGAACATCGAAAACAGTATATCCTGATTCGTAACGTTTTCTCTTTGCCCAAATCCCAAATTCACTGACATTGAGCCTGACAGCTTTCGCAAGTGAACGTTTGGATTCATTATCAACGTAGCAACCCGGAGCCTCATTGCTAACGGCTTGCGCCCATTCCTTTTTTTTGTCTCGCTTTATTGTCCATGTACATCTACCACCGCTCTTTGGAAGTTTGAATCCGCCTTTTTGGGCGCAGTAACGCCTCCCCCGTTTCACAACTCTATATCCTTTAAGAATGTAAGTATTCCTCTCATATTTTGTGATTTCCTTTTCGTGAGGTAAACATTCTTCTGAAGGAGGAGAGGTTACTTTCTGTCGAACGCACCATTTTGCATGGGAACCGATGCCTTCATCATCAAGACGTCTGCGTTCCCATCTATCTTCGGGAAACATGTGAAGAAGGTGGTCGGGAACCTCTTGCGAGCCAGCGCCGCAACTTGACGGCTTCGGCCCGTAAACAGTCGGTCTTCCAATAAAGGGGTCCTCGTAATTGGGTTCATCCCCCGTGAGGATACAACAGGAATAATCCTCGAATTCAGGATGCCCATCAAACTCGTCCTCAACCCATGTAACGTTGTAACTCTGAAAACAGGAAATCAGCCGATTTTTTTGTCGGGCTATTTCGTCCAACTGTTCGCAACTTACCACGATATAAGGACGATCATTGGTCCGAGTATCGTAAATTCCACCTGGCCATCTCAAAGGCCAAGAGCATACGGTCTCGCCAAACGGCACCCCCGAATCCGGACATTTAGCGTAGTACCATCCTTCGGTATCACCAAGCCAATTGGAGCCGTAACCGTCGCTCCACTCCCCCCCCGTCGCATCGGTACATCTCAACGACTGACAGAATTTGTACAGGTTGGTTTCGTCCTGACGAACAGGATCGCGCTGGAGGAAGGAGCCAATCTCGGGGCGGTAGATTCGGGTGGGCGAGA
>CAZTKR010000080.1:0-14217 GCA_964614115.1 uncultured bacterium
TTGGCCATGAATAAACCCTAAAGGTGAAAAGGTCACGAATTTTACTTGCTATCATTTCAATATATGCCCGGGACGGAACTCTCAAACGTCTGTCGTAGCCAAGTTCCGTTATTTTATCGAAAGCAGATACAATCCCATCAGATAGACTATGGTCATCCAGCAAGACGGTTCGAGACTGATAATCCAGCACAGGCATCGCCCCAGCATGCTCGTGATTCTTATGGATGTTTTGTTCTTAGCAGCACTGCTCATCGCCTTCAGCATGACGGTTGGAATGGTCTGGGAGATGCCCGACGCTTATCCGTCCACGGTACGCATCGTGTTCCTGGTGTTGTGGCTTCTCGTCTGGACTGTGCTGGCCTTCATCGTCCTCCTCTCTCTGATGTGGGAATCGCTGGGGAGAGAGGTCATTCTGTTCACGGACGAGCGCCTACGGATAGAAAGGCACGTGGGACGTTTAAAGTATCCCAGAACGTTCGACTTATCCAGAGTCACCGATTTGAGAACAGGCTCTGCTGTCTCGAATCCGTTGAAACGATTCCTATCCCTGTTCAAGCCCAGGGCATCGCTGCTGACGGCCATGGACGTTTTCTTCGGACGGGGATCGGGTACGTTTTCATTCGTCTATCGTCACAAAGAATACAGATTCGGCTATAAGATGTCCGGGCCGGATGCGGATGTGATTCTCGGGCGAGTGGCTGCCAAATACCGGAAAGCCATAGAGAATATATAGCGGACTTCTATACAGCAGAGTACATCCGTTGCGGACGGCTGGATTTTAAAAACGCGAGTCATCGATACATCATCATCCATCATCGTGGGATCATCCAAAAGGTGGAATGGGAGTCGTGACCAACATCCAACAAATACGAGTCGGTCGATCCAGCAGAACCTAGAACAGTCCCTATACCTGGCCTCTCTGGTGGATACGTCTCCGGAACTGGAACGGGCGGAACCCGCCCTCTTGAACTTAGTGTGCTTTCGGTACCTCAGACCCGGACTCGACGATACCGTCCTTGACGCGGTGGACAAGCAGATCATCGCCTGGCTGGAAGCGAATGTCGTCGATTAAGATGAAGGCATGGGAAGGAGGGACCTAGAGTCATCATTGCCGTATTCTTTCTGAATGACGACAGTCGTCATCAGGAAAGAAGCAGCGAATTCCCGCACACTCCAGTAGGGACGACGGAAGCCCCCCTTCTGCCGTCCCTTACACAGTAAAACGTCGCTTACTCCTCTCAAATTTTCCCAAAAACATCTGCGAATTTCGGCCATAAATGGAACGAGGTTTGCAGTCATGTTCTTGCCGGGTATGATGAGGGGCATAGGCATGCTCAACGAGCCGTTTTTGGCCGTTCACGCATGGGAGAAATAGTTCCATGTGCATGGTGTGGTATGGATTCAAACAAAGTAAAATCAAAAACTTATAATCGGCAGTCTCCGGGAAGCAATCATGACGATCCCTGCTCCAAGGCAGGCATACTGCACATCTTGCTGAATGCAAAGGGCCGCATTCTGTTTTGCAATGTGACGGCCCAGGAGGCATTGGGCTATGAGCACGATGAGATAGCCGGAAAAAATTTCTTAGCTCTGTTCGAGGAATCTGAGGCTAAATCCGTACAAAAACATTTGGATATGTGCCTGAATCGCGGGTATGTCCGCAACGTGGACACGGCCATGCGGAGAAGCAATGGCCGGCCGCTCTACGTCCGGCTCAACGGATTGACCGAGAGCGACGACAAGGGAAATCCCAAGACCGCGCGAATCTACATCCAGGATATCACAGAGATCGCCCGGGCCAGGAGAGAACGGCGGCTGGCGCTCCGGCTGGCCCAGTACGCCCAGAGCGCAGACCCATCTCCCCAGGCCGTAAAACAGATGCTGTCGGAAATTCTGGCAGTCATGGGGGGCGAGACGGCGGCCCTGTTCGTGGTGAACGCTCAGGGGAAGCGTCTCGTACTGGGGTGTCTGCGGCAGCAGGCCAAGGATCGCGAGCGCTTGGACACCTGGCCCTCGGACATGGTCGAGCGCCTCCTGAAGCTGTGCAAGGAAACCGATAACGGGCATTTCACCGGTCGGGGAAGCTATTGGACCGATGATCTATCGGAACTGACCGCGCGCATACGTCCCGGTACGGAGCGGGATCATCTGGCCAAGCTCCAGGGATTGGGTTCTCTGATGCTCATCCCGTTCAAATCCCAGAGCGGGGCGAGGGGTGTGTTTGCCATGGCCCACGACGTGGCTGGAGCGTGGGATGAGAGCGACGTGGCGTTCCTGGAAACGCAAATTCCCCTGCTCTTGTGCTTTCAGACCAAGTCCGGGTCCGACGTTCCTACCGTGGACATGGATCAATCATCGTCATATATGATAGACGTTCCAATACTGGGCATGCTGAAGGTCAGGAACGGCATCGTCCTATCCGTGAATCGCTGGGTCGAGGAGTTCCTGGGCTACTCCCGGAGGGAAATCATCGGCAAGCCCATGCTGGATTTCATCGACGATGCGTATCATGAAACACTGTCCCACATGGCATCGGGCGAGCCCGGGACGAACGACACGCCAGACCGGTGCGAGGCCGTGGTCGTGACCAAGACGGGTCGACGTCGATGGGTGACCTGTACACGCGTCCGCCTTCCGACCAGTGGGAATGCAGACGCGCTCTGGTACTGGATTCCTCAGCACGACCGGGACCGGCTGAACGATCAACTGTTGCAGGCTCGGAAGATGGAATCCCTGGGCATGCTGGCAGGAGGCATCGTTCATGACTTCAACAATCTCCTGGCCAGTATTCTGGGGTACAGCTCGATGCTGAGCGAGGAGATACCGTCCGACAGTCCGTACTATGAAGATATCCAGCAGATCAACCGAACCGCGGAAAGATCGGCCGAACTGACGACTCGCTTGATGGCCCATGCCCAGGGTGGCGCCTATATCGTCGATGACCTCAGCGTGAACCAGCTGATCAAAGAGGTGGCCGGCATCCTGTCGCGCACACTGGACAAGAGCATTTCGATCCGGGCGGATTTGGCTCCGGATTTATGGCTGTTAAAGGCCGATGCCAGTCAGATTCAGCAGGCGATTCTGCAGGTTGCCCTGAACGCCCGGGATGCCATGACCGAAGGGGGCAAGATCGTATTCCAGACCCGTAATTTTGTTCTGAAAGAAAGCGGGGCATGGGAGCGTCTGGGCGGTAAACCGGGTCGGTACGTGCAGATTGCCATCAACGATACGGGGTCGGGGATGGCGGGGCCGGTGAAGGAACATATCTTTGATCCGTTGTTCACGACCAAAGACCGCACGGCGGGAAAGGGATTGGGGCTGTCGATGGTCCGGGACATCGTGAAGAATCAAGGCGGGTTCATCTCTGTTTTCAGTGAGCAGGGTAAGGGAACTGTGTTTAAGATGCATCTGCTGGTGGTGGAGGAAAAGGCTGTACCCTCCCGGAAATCCAAGGGCGAGGAACTGGTATCGGGTGGGGAAACCATACTCCTGGTGGATAGCGAGAGAATACTACGCGAGACGGCTCATAAAATGCTGACCCGATACGGTTACAAAGTCATGGGTGCCGAGAGCGGCCCCGAGGCTGTGGCGTTGTATAAAAAATATGCCAGCAACATCGATCTCATCATTCTGGACCTTCTGGTGCCCGGAATGCAGATCGATAAAGTACTGGCATGGATGAAGAAGCTGAATCCCGAGGCGAAAATCATCGCCTCCATGGACCTGGGGAATGAGCGTATCCTCAAAGACGGGTATGATCAGGTTATTTCCGATTATGTCCAGAAACCCTTTCAGGTACGCCCGCTGCTCAAAACGGTACGTTCAGTATTGAATGCATGAACTTTTTCAAAATGAAAAATCTGTTGCGTGTTCTGAACGGAGTCCCGTCATCGGATTTGGCTGCCTGTCCGATATGAACGGGAAGAATCGAGGATTCTCGATAGATGGATGATTCAAAGGATCGGTTAGGCTTTATGTAATACCATGAATTATAACTAATTAAGGATGTCGATAATGACCATGTCAGAACGCGTCCATTCGGCCGGTCGTGACACGGGAATCTCTTTTTAAAAAGGAAAAATTTGGCGATGCGATGGCATGATTTCGGCACGTGAGCTTTAGGATGGAATTCATTCCAAGGAACGAGGTGAATGTGGATTTGCTGTCTGTAGGTAAAAAAGATGCGAAACCTGTTCGAAAACAAAATTTGGACTCCATCGATGATCGACTGCTCGCAGATGTGGTTCACAAGATTAAGAACGGGTTAGGAGGAATTGGAGGATTTGCCACTCTCCTGGAAAGGGATCTGGCAGAGGATGCTTCGAAGAAACGGCTGACGAGACGGATTCAGGACGGTGTGAACCATGTGAACGCCATCGTCGTCCGTTTGATGACCCTGGTGAGGGTTCCAACACCACGATGGGAACGCGCGAAGATTGGATTTCTGCTGAAGGACGAATGGCAGAATTTTAAGGCGTGTGAAGGCATCACGTCCGGAGATATTCCCATTGCATTCGACGATGAGAAAGTCGACATGGAAATGACCGGAGATGTTCAACTCATTCGGAGGATGATCTACCATGCCTTCCTTTTCATCCATCTGGTGGGAGGCCGCATGGAATCGATTCGGATCAGCCCGCAGCGCCGGGGCCATGTCCATCTGGGGTTTCATTTTTATGACGACATTTCCAAGGATGTGTTGTCCGACAACATCGTACACTTCATGCACGACGGGGAACCCGTTGAGGCCAGGCTCTCGCTGGCCATCGTTTTGAAAATGGCCAGGCTGCACGGGGGCGATGTGTTGACCGTTTCCTCAGCAGATAATCATAAGGTTCTCACCGTTCAACTGAAAGGAAATCAATCATGACGGCCAACGGAGAAAGGATACTCGTACTCGACGACGAAGAGATGATTCGCGATCTGCTGCGCGAGACGTTTCAGAATAAGGGGTTTCACGTCGATACGGCGATGAATGGGAAGGAGGCGCTGGCCAAATTGGGTGAGCAGCGTTACAATTTGCTGGTGACGGACCTGCGGCTTCCCGATATCAGCGGCATGAAAATCCTCTCCACGGCAAAAAAGAAACATCCCGATGTGGGAATCATCATGATCACGGCTTACGGATCCATCAAAAACGCTGTGAAGGCCATGAAGCAGGGTGCCTTCGATTACATCACAAAACCGTTCAACCTGGATGAGATGGAGCTGGTGGTCGATAAGTACTTCGAGTATCAGAGCCTGGTGGACGAGAATCAATACCTCCGTTCCGAGCTAGACAAGAAGTTCAGTTTCGATAATATCGTGGGCACCAGCGAGCCCATGAAGCATGTGTTCGACTGCATCCGGATGGTGGCCAAGAGCAAGGCCACGGTTTTGATTCAGGGTGCCAGCGGCACGGGCAAGGAGCTGGTTGCCAGGGCTATCCACTACAACAGCAGCCGCAAGAAGGGACCGTTCGTGACCACCAACTGCGCGGCACTGCCCGACGGGCTGGTGGAGAGTGAGCTGTTCGGACACGAGAAGGGGGCGTTCACGGGCGCTATCCGTACGACCAAGGGCCGTTTTGAAATGGCCGACGGCGGCACGCTGCTCCTGGATGAAATCAGTGAGATCAGCCTCGGACTCCAGGCCAAACTGCTCCGAGTTCTTCAGGAGCGGGAAATCGAACGTGTGGGCAGCGGAAAGCCATTGCCTGTGGATGTCCGCATCATCTCCACGACGAACAAGGAGATCCAGAAAGAGGTGGAGGAGGGACGGTTCCGGGAAGATCTGTTCTACCGGCTGAACGTCGTGCCCATCCATCTGCCTCCTCTTCATGAGAGACGGGAAGACATCCCCCTATTGATTCACCATTTTGTAAAGCAGTATTCCCAGGAGAACGGCATTCCCATCAAGGGCGTATCCGAGAAGGCCATGCGGATGCTGAGCCAGAGGGACTGGCCCGGCAATGTGCGTGAGATCGAAAACTGTATCGAACGGGCCGTGGTCATGTGCGGTCCCTCTGTCGACGTGTTGGATGTGAACCATTTCTTCCTGCAGGATCGGTCGACCTCTTCGGATGCCCAACTCCCAGACTTTTCCACGCCCATGACCCTGCGGGATGTGGAGAAATCCCTCATCCTGTCGACCCTGGAAAAAAACAGTAACAACCGTACAAAAACCGCCGAACTACTGGGCATCAGCGTCCGCACGCTCCGGAATAAATTGAACGAGTACAGGATGGAAGGTGTGGCTCTGTAGCACTCATCCGCGGATCGGCAATTCTCTCCCCGCCCAGGCAAAGCTTGCCTTTTATCCGCAGATTTTTTTGAAAAAACCCGTTAAACGCAGATTCGTAAGTTCCATATAATTAACATCTAAGGTTTAAATATTTCCCGCATGGCATGAATGTTGCCTTTTGAGTGGATTGGATGATCAACAAAGGTTGGAATCAGAATCCAACCACGACCAGGAGGCAGCATGGATCACTCAAAATCACTTCTTTTTGTGGACGACGAAGAGGAAATCTTAGAGATTCTTGTTGACCTTTTTGCTGAGGACGGGTACTGCCTGCATACGGCGACGAGAGCCACGGAGGCGCTCCAGATCGTGGACGACTATCCCGTGGATTTTGTCCTCTCGGACCTGAAACTACCCGATTCGTCGGGATCGGACTTGCTGGAACAGATCCGGGAAAGGAATCCCAACACGGTTCGCGTACTCACGTCAGGCTACCTGGATATCAAATTCGGTAGTGTGACGGAGAATAAAAAAGATGGCACGCTGTATCTCTCGAAACCCTGGGATTTGTACACATTAAGACAATTGGTGTTTGAACGCCTGGGTTAACGCACATGAAAACAGAGAAGAAAATTTTCTACATCGATTGTGACGACCGATACCGCAATGTGGCTGAGACGGCCTTCAAATCAAAGGCGTACCGTTGTTCCTTGTTCTACAGTGGAACTGACGCCCTGGACCAGATCGCTGATGAGCGACCCGACATCGTCGTGGTAGACTATTTTCTTCCGGATATTTCGGGTGAAGAAGTGTACACGCGGTTTTTAACGGATCCCCGGCTCCGTTCGATGGAAAAGATTCCCTTTATCGCCCTGACCAACAACGGCAAAGTGGACAAGTCGAAGCTGTACAGTCTGGGATTCAGTGCCTGCCTGGGAAAACCGTTTCATGCCCACGAGCTCCGTGAGTTCGTGGAAGACGTCATCCTAACGCATCAGCTCAAGATGGAGGAATTCCGTTTCTGGGAGGCCATCCGGGAATCCAAGGATTTTCTGGAGCGGGTTGTCGAGAGTTCGGCAGACGCCATCGTGACGACGGATACCAGGGGCTTCATCACCTACTGCAACCGGGCTGGAGAGGATCTGTTGGGATACGGGTTCGAAGAGATGATCGGCAAGCGTGTCAGCCAGTTTTTCCGGAACGGAAATTCCGAACTCCTGCGGATATCCGCCAGTCTGAAACGGCGTGAGAAAGTCAGGAATTACAGAACGGCCGTGATAAGCAAAGACGGAACGGAGATACCCCTGAATCTCTCCATATCGGTGATGAAGAACGGCGAGGGGAGGGTGATGGGGGCACTGGGCATCGGCAAAACGGTGGGTCAGGAAGAATATGTGGATTACGATGCCAACGAATCGGATAGGCTGGCCGTGGTTCTGGAAACGGCCGTGGCCGTGAATCATGCCATCAACAATCCGTTGGTCCCGATTCTGGGGAACGCGCAGTACCTGCTCCAAGATGAAAGACTGGTGGATGAGGAAGTTCGGAGGCGCCTGAGGGTCATCGTGAGCAACGCCCGTCGGATACACGATGTGACGCAAAAATTGGCCAGGATCACGCATCCCGTGTCCAAAGAATACCTCAAGGGCACGCGGATGCTGGATATTGAGGGATCGCTTCAATATCATTAAAAAAGCTTGACATTTAATGAATAATTTAATATATTTTTTCCAGGAATAAATAAAGGAGATTGCTTATAGAAGTTCGTTAAAGGTTGGGTGGACGTTTTACACGTGATATTCTGCTGTAGAAGTAGGGTGGATTATCCATTGACCTTGAACGAACTTACAATGTTGCACCGAATCCGCAAAGGTCAACTGCTTCTACAGAATGACCTGGGTGATTCGGTTTTTTTTTAGGAGGACATTACGATGAAAAAGCTCATCATCATGGCAGTGACAGTGGCCTTGGTTTTCACGGCTGTCTCCAACCTCTTTGCGGTAAGCCAGGCTGCCGTTCTGTTCCTGCTGATTTCTCCCGGTGCAAGGGCCTCGGGAATGGGCGAGGCGTTCGTGGCTATCGCCGATGATGCCACGGCTGCCTTCTGGAATCCGGCGGGACTGGCATTCCAGACGAACAGAGAAATCACCCTGATGCACTGCAACTGGCTTCCTCAGTTGGTTAGCGACATGTATTACGAATTTATCGCCTATCGGCAGTATTTCGAGAGTTTGGGAGGTACCCTGGGCGGTAATCTCACCTTCCTGAACATGGGGGAGCAAGTGTGGACGGATGAGAATACGGACGATCAGGGCCAGCCCATCGTCCTGGGAACGTTTCACAGTTGGGATCTGGCCGTCACGCTGTGTTATGCCACCAAGCTAACCCCGGATTTGGGGGTGGGCATCGGCATGCGGTACATCCACAGCCATCTGGCCCCCATCGGTGCCGGTGCGGAAAAGGGGAAGGGTGTGGCCGATGGTTTTGCCGTGGACTTGGGTGTTCTGTACAAGCTCCCGTTTGTCAGGGGATTGTCCTTCGGGGCCAACCTGTCCAACCTGGGGCCGAAAGTCACATACATCGATGCAGCCCAGGCCGATCCCATACCGACAAACCTGAAAATCGGGTTTGCGTACCGGGTGCTGGATATGGAGTACAACAAACTGGTGATCGCCGTAGACACGAATAAACTGCTGGTCGTCCGAAAAGGCGACAAGGCCGATGAATTCTACAAGGCTCTATTCTCGGCCTGGACCGATAAAAAAGCCGACAAGCTGATCAGTTCCATCGGTGCTGAGTATGTGTATAACAATATGATCTTTCTCAGGGCCGGGTATTATTACGATGAAGACGGTAAGGTGAAGTATCCCTCCTTTGGTGCGGGATTGATGTATGCCAACTTCCGTTTCGACTTTGCGTACGTGGCGGCCGAACAGGGACATCCGCTCTCCGATACGATGCGCTTTTCCCTGACGGCGGGATTCTAAGAATTTTTGTGATTACTACCATACACGATTGGTGAGATACTACAGAATACCCCACACCGTGCTGTGGGGTATTTTCATATCCTGAGGAACATTCATGAAGCGTTTGCTCGTCTGGTCCTGCATCGTTTCGAATCTGTTGATATTTCGACTGCGGGGAGAAGGCCAGGAACCGACATTTATCAGGCGGACGGGTTCGGTGTCGCGGCAGAATCTTCTGAAGAACGCCCGGTTTCAGTGGCACGACGACCGCTTCTCATTCCGGCCCCTTTCGGACGGTCCGGCAGAGCTGGATACACTTCGCGTCCTGGCCATCCGGGTCGAATTTCAAGTCGATGAGGACGACCGAACAACAGGCAACGGGCGATTCGACCTGTCCGTATCCGCCGAGCCCATCATCGATGCACCACCCCACGACCGTGATTATTTTACGTATCAGCTCGATGCCCTGGAAAATTACTACCATACGGTGTCCAACGGTATGCTCATCATCCAGCCTACCGTGACCGACGAGGTATTCACCGTGCCCTTTGTGATGGCGCATTACAACCCGGGAACGACGGAGGAGCTGGTGAATCAGGGTTTGGCCGAACTGTTTCGCGATGCCATACTGCTGGCCGATTCGGCCGGTATCCGTTTTTCCGACTACGACTGCTTCCTGGTTTTTCACGCCGGCGTCGGGCGCGACATCGATCTGGGCTTCGATCCCACGCCCAGCGACATTCCCTCCGCTTTCCTGAATATCGACGACCTCCGCCAACACCTGGCAGAGGATGACCCCGCCTATCCCGGCATTTCCGTGGAGGACGGCGCCCGTTATATCAGCGAGGGGATCATCCTACCGGAAACGGAGAGTCAGGAGGGATACGAAATCGGCCTGCTGGGTACGATGACGCTGATGTTCGGTTTTCAGATCGGCCTGCCCGCACTCTGGAACACGGTGAGCGGTCTGTCGGGTATCGGCTGCTGGGGGTTGATGGATCAGGGGTCGGGTAACTATTACGGCCTGATTCCAGCGGAACCCTGCGCATGGACCAAAGTCTTCATGGGCTGGGAGACACCCGTAGACACGCTGATGGGAAGCCACCTGGATGTGGCCTGTTCTAAGGCGTCGAATCCCGCACGAATCTACCGTATTCCCATCAACGACCATGAATATTTTCTGGTGGAGAACCGGATATACGACCCCAACGGGGACGGGGTGACTCTGGGATGGGACGAATCGGGAAATCCGGTCACGTTCACGCCCGACGGCCAGCTGGAGGCGTCGCAGACTTTCCGGGTGATCGTGCGGGTCGACGAGTACGATTACGGACTGCCGGGCTCGGGCATCCTCATCTGGCACGTGGATGAGGAGGTCATCCGGGAGAACATCTCCGTCAACCGGGTGAACGCAGACAGGAACCATCGGGGTGTTGACCTGGAGGAGGCCGACGGTGCCCAGGACATCGGGGAGTTGTACGATTTTGTGGGCGCCGGAGCCGGTTCGGAAACGGGCGTGCTCCACGATGCCTGGTACGAGGACAACGAGATTCACCTCCTGGCCAACGGCAGTGAGACGGTCCGGTTCGGGCCGGACACCCATCCTTCCAGCCGGTCTTATACGGGCGCCAACACCCATATCGTCATCTCAGAATTTTCAGGGATCGACACGGTGATGTCGTTCACCGTGACCAACGATCTGATGCAGGCCGGTTTCCCTCAGGCGTTCGGACAAGGCGACCATCCTTTTCCCGTCCTCTACGGAGACTTGGACGGTGACGGATACACGGAGATCGTCGTGGCCACGGAGGCAGGGAAGCTATTCGCATGGAAACGGGACGGTGGGGCTCTAGTACCCGGAGACGCCACTGGCTTTCGTGTGTCCGTATCCGGCGATACCCTCGTATTTCCCGTGGCGCTTTTTGTGGATATTGGCGAGGCCGTGACGGTTGCCCCGGTCGTTGCCGACATCGACGACAACGGAAGGGATGACATCGTGTCAGCCTCTGCAGGTGGCACGCTGTGGGGCTGGACATACCAGGACGGAACGGTGCAGACCATCCTGAACTGGGATGCCGGGCAGGAAACCATCACTGCCCTGAGCTTCATCCATGGGATGATCATACTGGGAACGGAATCGGGCGCCTTGACCGCTTTAACATCGGTCGGCGAGACCATCTGGTCCAGCAACCTCCAGATGGGAGGATTCGCTGGGATTTGTCAACACCGAAGCGATGAATTGATCGTTACCACGGCAACGGGCCGCGTGGCTGCTGTGAACGAAAACGGAAATGTCCTGTGGACACAGACACCGGCCGGTGAAGACGGCATGACGCCGCCGGTCGTAGCGTGGGATCCCATGGCTACGGAGTCTTCGATCACCGTGGTGGCCGACGGGGGAACGGGTGTCATCCTGAACGCATCCGGTGAGGAGTCGGCACGTTTCGACATCGATACGTTGTCCGGCGACTACCCCGAACCCGTGCCGGCCGACCTGGATGAAGACGGCTTCTGGGAGGTCGTACTCACAGCCCGGGGTCAGGTGTGGTGCTACAATCACAACGGCACTCTGGCGGATTATTTTCCGTTTCCTTATCAAGAACGGGAAACGGTGCTCTCGTCCCCAATCTTGGGAGACGTGGACGGCGATGGCCGGATGGACGTGCTAGTCGCCTCCTCCCGGGGCGATGTGGAAGCCTATAGTTACGACGGCGCGTTGATTGACGGATTTCCCCTGACCACGGGAAGCGATGTCCCTCTGCCTCTGTCACTCCTGGACCTGGACGGTGACGGCGACACGGAATTGGCCGCCGTATCGGAACGGGGATTTCTGTACGTCTGGGACTTGCCGGGTGCGTATGCTGTGGAGCGGATTCCCTGGGGCAGCTATCGGCACGACCCGGCGCATACCGGTGCCCTGGAACAACCGCTGCAAACCAAGACGCCGGCCAGTGAATTGATGCCGTCCAATCTCGTGTACAACTATCCCAATCCCACGCAGGGCAACCGGACAACGATTCGCTATCGCCTGGAGCAAAGCGCCGACGTACTCATCCGGGTCTTCGACCTGGCTGGCGAGCTTGTGGATGAATTCCCAGGTCCCGGCGAGCCCCAGACCGAGAACGAGGCTGTGTGGGATTTGACGGATGTGGAGAGCGGCGTTTACTTCTGCCAGGTGAGGGCCACTGGCGATGCGGGGGTGAAGGTGGTGACGTTCAAGATTGGGGTGATCAAATAGAACGTATGCATCGCTACTCTGTTGAGAAAATGTCCTCTTTGTCGGAATCCAAATCCGGTTATCCGATGGGTGAATGTATAAAGGATGAAGCAGAACAATCGGCTGGAGCTGCTAAGAAGAACTTAGTAAGCAATGTTACGATTCCTGATGCGGCGATGATAGATTTTAATCATAGAATTTTGAGGGTTTCCTCAATCGTTCGCACATGATTATCAGAAATCTGAATAAATGTTTCGGGGTGACTGTTTGAAGAGAATGCGGTTTTTCATCCTGGTGTTTTTCATCGGAGCAGGGAGACTCGCGGCTCAACTGCAGGAGTACAACCATCCCGAACTGAAGTGGCGGACCATCGAGACGGAGCACTTTTACGTGCATTTCCATCAGGGTGCCGAAAGGACGGCTTCTCTTGTGGCGAAAATCACCGAGGACATCTGGGAGCCCATCACGACACTGTACGACTATGTTCCCGACGGGAAGATTCATTTCATCGTCCGGGATCATGAGGACGACTCCAACGGCGCGGCTTTTTACTATGACAACAAGGTAGAGATCATGGCCCCGGCCATGGACTTTGCCCTTCGGGGGACGCACAACTGGCTGAGGAATGTGGTCACCCATGAATTCAGTCATATGATCTCCCTGGGCGCGGCCCGCAAGATGCCCCGTCAAATACCAGCCGTGTATTTTCAGTGGCTGGATTATGAGAAGGAGAAGCGTCCCGATGTCATCCACGGGTACCCCAGGACGATTGTTTCCTTTCCCCTGGCCGGCACGGTCATACCCCTGTGGTTCGCTGAGGGCATAGCCCAGTTCCACAGGAACGGGCTGGATTACGACACGTGGGACACTCACCGCGACATGCTCCTGAGAACGGCCGTGCTGGAGAATCGTCTTCTATCGCGTAAGGAAATGCACGTGTTCGGCAAGAACAGCATCGGTAACGAGCGAGTGTACAACCAAGGCTATGCGTTGACGCTGTACATGACGAACCGGTTCGGGGAATCGGTGATCCGGGATCTGGTGAAGGCCATGAAAACGCCCTGGCGGATCGACTTCTCCGGCGCCACGAAGCATGTTCTGAAGATGAGCGAGTCCGACCTGTACGACGCTTGGGCGGACTGGCTCCGTAAAGAATACACCCGGGGCACATCATCCATACGCAAGGCGCCGGTTCAGGGGCAGATCATCAGTGCCAAAGGAATCGGACATCTGCATCCCGTTTTTTCTCCGGACGGTAGGGCCGTAGCCTACCTGTCGACCCGGGGGCGGGATTATCTGTCCCAATTGGATTTATGCGTCCTCGACCTGGAGACAGGCAGGGAACGGCGGTTGAAGAGTCACGTGAACTCCTCGGCTTCATGGTCACCCGACGGCAATCGCATCGTCTACGCCAAGAAGAAGGATCGCACGCGTCAGGGTTCGCATTTCTACGATCTTTTCGTGTATGATCTGGAGAAGAAAAAGGAGACACGCATCACGCGGTTTCGCCGCGCGCGGGAGCCGGACTGGTCTCCCGACGGAACGACATTCGTCTGTGTGGTGGAACAGGACGGCACGTCCAACCTGGCCATCGTCAACACAAACGGAGGAGACTTCCACTTCATCACGGAATATAAGAACGGCGAGCAGATTTTCACGCCTCGCTGGATGGAGCACGACGGGAACATCGTCTTTAGCATATCCTCCGGTTGCGACAGGGACATCGCCCTCATCGATTCATCGGGTTCGGGATTCAGGTTCCTGATCCAGACCGAATGCGACGAGAGAGACCCTTTCCCCTGTCCGGACGGG
>CAZTKR010000081.1:0-14131 GCA_964614115.1 uncultured bacterium
TGGTGATTATCATAAAAAAGTAACAGAAAGCGCAGCCACGATGGTAAAGGACGTCACCGAGAACGAATTCGGGGAGCCGAGCTTCTCCTTCATCCCTCCCGACGGAACGTTCTGGACCCTCGTGGGATTAAAATAGATAGACTTCGATGAATCGCCACAGGACCTAAGCATAGCTGAGGCGAGAGTCACGCTGCGCGGCCATACAGGTCGTATCGTGGACGATTCCACTTTCTTCATCGCCAAGAACGGGGGCATTCCATTTTATCGAACTCAACCTGCACGGACATCAAACTATTATCTAGCCTAAAGACGAGGATTTTACCATGCAAAAATTGATCGAATCACCTTCCATCATCCCCTCGGCGGGAAAAGTGCAGAAGCACATCGAAGAATACATCGGTCGCGTCAACACCCACACGAGCAACGTAAGTATCGCCCGCATGAAGAGTCCCAGCGGCTGGATCGAGCCTGGCCAGACTCCCGAATTCGACGAGTACACGGTTGTGCTGGGCGGGATGCTCCGGGTGGAAACCCAAGACGGAACAATAGAGGTCAAGGCCGGCCAGGCCCTCATCTCCCCCAGTGGCGAATGGGTGCGGCACAGTACACCCGGCCCGGACGGAGCAGAATACATATCCGTCTGTCTGCCGGCATTCTCCCAGAATAAAGTCCATCGAGATGAATGACACGCTAAACGGATTGTTCTTGCTTCATTGTCGTGAATCACGAGCGAGACGGTAACCCGTCTTCCTCTTATAATAAAGAGGTTTGATGTCGTGGACGTCTTCGGTATGATCATTTTCTGGCTCTTTCTTCTCATCGGCGTAGCTGTCATTCCCTTCGGTATTGCCGGTACGTTCATCATCGTTGCCGATGCCCTGGTATACGGTCTGATAACCGGCTTCGAAAAAATCACACTGCCCTTCGTCGGTATCCTGCTGGCCATTGCCCTGGGAGTCGAGCTCATCGAGGAACTTTTAAGTGCTTTCATGGCTAAAAGATTTGGTGGCTCCAAATGGGCGATGATCGGAGCCATCGTCGGCGGCTTTACGGGCGCCATCATAGGCACGCCCATCACACCCGTGCTAGGCACACTCTTGGGTGGGTTCTTGGGTGCTTTTACGGGCGCCTTGCTCCTGGAGTGGCTCCATACCTCCGATTTCCAGAATGCCGTAAATGTAGGCATCGGCGCATTTTTTGGGGCTGTGGGTGGAAAAGTCACAAAACTCCTGGTGGCCGTCTTCATGGTCATTCTGTTAGGAATCCAAGTATTTTAAGTAGGAGAAGGCCCTGAACCGGTTATTAACATTTGGCATCCTGGGTATGCTGACACTAGTTTCTGCCCAGATGAAGGATGACCCCAGCGCATGGATGATAGCTCGGGTCAAGTACCGGGGCGGAGGTGACTGGTACAACGATCCCACGGCCGTACCCAACCTGTGCCATTACCTCAAAACCCATACCCTCGTCGACGTGGCCGAAGACGAAGCCAAGGTCGCCCTGACAGACGAATCCCTCTTCTCATACCCCATCCTCTTTATCACGGGACACGGACGGATTCTCCTGTCGGAGGAGGAAGCGTCCCGTCTCAGGATGTATCTTCTCAGGGGGGGATTCCTGTACGCCGACGATGATTACGGCATGGATTCATCCTTCCGGGAAGCCATGGAAAAGATTCTCCCGGACAGGCCGATGGTCGAGTTGCCCTTTTCCCACGGCATCTACACCGTTCATTACCGGTTTCCCAACGGGCTTCCAAAGATTCACGAGCACGACAACAAGGTTCCTCAAGGCTTCGGCATATTCGATGACAGCGGTCGGTTGATGGTGTTCTATACATACGAGACCAACCTTTCCGACGGGTGGGCAGACCCCCAGGTGCACGACGATCCACCCGAAAAAAGAGAAGCAGCCCTCCGGATGGGAGTCAACATCGTGTTGTGGGCGCTCTTGAACTAGGGCGTATTGATGAGAAATCCAGGCGATACATACGACAAACTCCGACAAAAGCTACATACGCTGAGGCAGAAGGAGAAGGCCAACACGCTACTGACGGGCGGAGTCCGCACGGTGTGCTTTTTTCTGTCAGCCGCTCTCGTCCTGGCCGTCCTAGAAGCCATGTTTCGATTCTCTTCGTCCGTACGGGGTGCTCTGTTGGTGGCGTTCTTTATCGGTCTGGTGAGCGTCTTAATCGGATGGATCGGAAAACCATTTTTCTCATTATTGTTCCTGCGTAGCGAGCCCGACGATGACCGCCTTGCGCTGCATGTCGGAAACACCTATCCTGCAATTAAAGACCGGCTGACAGACGCCCTCCAGGTTTTTCGGTTTCGGGAAAAAAATCCGTACCGTACCTCCTCCGAACTGGCCGAGGCGTCCCTGGAAGACATCTACGGAGAGGTCGATGCTCTGGATTTCGGCCGGGTTGTCTCTAAAAAAAATCTGCGCCGCGTGGCCCGGATTCTCATCCTTGTTCTGGGCATAACAGTCATCGGTGTTGGAGCATTTCCCAGAACCTTGGGAAACGCCATCGCACGCATCGGCCAGCCCCATAAATCCTTCCGTATTCCTGTTCCTTACCGGCTCGCTCTACATCCCGGGAATACACGGATTGTCCAGGGCGAGGACGTCGAAATCTCCCTGGACGTGGAGGGGACGCCTCCTGCTGAAATAACTCTGACCTTGCAGCCACCCGAAGAAGACGCCAGGGAATACGTTCTGGAGAAGCCTTTCCGATACCAAATCTCGTCGATGAGGAACAGCATCACCTACTTTGCTCATACGGAAGCGGTTCGCACACCCACGTACAGGATCGATGTCGTCCAGCGACCCATCATCAGAACGCTTCGCGTGAAACGGATACCCCCCGCCTACACCCGCCAAAGTTCCGTCCTGCAAGAACCCAACGCCGGAGAAGTGGAGGCAATAAAGGGCACACGGGTCGAGGTGTCCCTCACGGCCAACAAAACACTCTCTGAGGCGTCCCTGCAATTCGAGAACGGTGGTAGACGGGAGATGAGGATACATGATCGGGAGGCCTCAGGAACGTTTGTCGTCACAGAGAACGACCGGTACTGGGTTGGCCTGAAGGACACGTTAGAGCTTACCAACTCCGATCCCATCTCGTATGCCATCCGTGCCCTGCCGGACCTGCATCCCGTGGCCCGTATCCTGTTCCCGGCCAAGAACATCGACCTTGATGAGAGCATGATCCTACCCCTGACATTGGAAGGTGAAGACGATTACGGTCTGTCTCTCCTCCGTCTTGGATACCAAATTCATCGTGGCGGAACAACCGACTCTTCAGATACCGGCCTGTCATACGTCTCCATCCCATCGGACGATGGGATGCCCCGAAAAATCCTGTCGGATTACGAATGGGCTTTGCAGGAGTTGGAACTCTTTCCAGAAGATGTCGTCTCCTACTTTTTCGAAGTCTTCGATAACGACCGTATCTCAGGCCCGAAATCATCCCGGAGCCGAACGTATACGGCCCGGTTTCCGTCGATTTACGAGATTTTTCATGAAGTGGAGACCGAGCAGGCCGGCCAGGAGGTCTCCCTCCAGGAAATTTACGATGAAAGCCAAATCCTGGGGGAAGAACTCCAGCGCATAGCCGATGATATGAAAGCAGGAAAACAACTGGAATGGGAGGAACGGAAGCGTCTGGAGGACATGGCCGAAGACCAACAACAAATGGCGAATCAGGTCGAGGATTTGCGTAAACGATTGGACGATCTCGTCGACCGCCTGGAGCGAAACGATCTCCTCAGCATGGAAACCCTGGCCAAGTACCAGGAGCTCCAGCAACTCTATCAAGAGATCGCCTCTCCCGAACTCCTGGAAGCCATGAAAAAACTGCAAGAATCCATCGATCAGCTCAGCCAGGAAGCCATGAAAAACGCTATGGAACAATTCCAGTTTTCCCAGGAAAGCTTCCTCAAGTCCATCGAGAGAACCATGTCGCTGCTGAAGCGGCTCCAAGTGGAACAGAAAACCGACGAACTCGTGAAGCGCATCGACGATCTCGTACAGAGACAGGAAGCCGTCAACCAATCGTTGGAATCGAATGAAGAGTCGAATTTACCGGAATTATCGCAGAACGAATCCGCCATTCGAGAGGATACCGAAGCCCTCCGGCAGGAAATGGAAAAACTTCACGGTATGATGGAATCCCTCACAGGAATGCCGACGAACGATCTTGAGCAGACCATGGACTTCATGGATAACCAGAACCTCCTGGATCAGCTCACCCGCTCACAGCAGGCCATGGATGCGGGCAAACGGAACCAGGCAGGACAGGAAGGAGCGGGCGCACAGCAGACGATGGCGTCCATGGCAGAGATGCTGAAGGAGATGAAGAAGAACCTCCAGAACGAGCAGAAGAATCGTGTCGCCGACGCCTTGAAGCGTAATTCCTTCCGGCTTCTTCAGCTCTCCAAAGGACAGGAAGACCTGATGCAGGCATCGCAGGGTGGTAAGGTCACGGGTAGTCAGGCCGCCCAGCAGCAGAATGGGCTCCTCCAGGGAATCTCTCAGGTGGCCGATTCCCTGGTACAGCTCTCTCAACAGACGTTCTTCGTCACGCCCGAAATGGGGAAGGCTCTGGGTCAGGCCCAGTCGCAGATGCAGCAGGCCTTACGCTTGATGGAGCAGTCCGGCGGTCAAGGTTCGGGCAAACATCAGGGTAGAGCCATGGGCGCTCTGAACCAGGCTGTGCTGGCCATACAGAACGCCATGAACCAAATGGCCGGCGCATCCTCGGGCATGGAACAGTTCATGCAGCAAATGCAACAGATGGCCATGCAGCAGATGGGCATCAACCAGCAGACCCTGGAGCTGTCTCAGAAAGGCCGGTTGTCCATGGCCGAACAAGCAGCCATGGCCCGACTGGCGAGCGAGCAGGGAGCCATTCGAAAAGCCCTGGAAGACCTTCTTCGGGAGTTCGGCAGCCGTTCGGAAATTATGGGAAGATTGGACCAGATGGCAGAGGACATGGAAGAGGTGGTGCGAGACCTGAAGCAGCAGAGGGCCTCCCCGGAGACCATCCGGCGTCAAGAGCGCATCCTTTCGAGACTCCTGGACGCCCAGCATTCCATCCGTCGCCAGGACTACAGCCGCAAGCGTCAGGCCCAGACAGGACGCGACACCATCCGTCAAAGTCCGGGTCCCATCCCGGTGACCATGCCCGACTGGCGGGATCGCCTCCGTCAGGACATCCTGCGGCTGGCAAAAGAAGGGTACACCAAGGATTATCAGGAACTCATCCGGAAGTATTTCCAGGCGCTGGCAAGAGAAGATAAATGACATATTCTTTCGGACATATTGGACGATAAAAAAGGACCATACGGTGATGATACGATGTATGTACTGAAAAAAATTTTGCCCTGGGCAAAGGGAGCCCTTCACCTTTTCTGTCGCGAGAGAGCCAGGTTTGCCCTTACAGCAGTTGGTCTGAGCCTTCTCTTGATCTCCCCGGGGATCGCCCAGGACCTCCGGCAAAAGCTACGACTCGGCCATCAGCTGGAAGCTTCGGGTCGCTGGGAAGCCGCGCAACAACTCTACGAAAAGCTCTATCGAGAGCACCCGGGGGATATCGTCATTTTCCATCGGTTGAAGGATGCCTGTCTCATCACACAATCGTACGAACGCGCCCTAGAAATCGTCGAGGCGCGCCGCAAGCTCCGAGCCGATCCCAACCTCGATGTTTTTACAGGCCAGATATACTATAAGATGGGCCGGCAGGACGAAGCGCTCCGTCTCTGGGAGGATATCCTGAATCGCTATCCTAAAAACCAGGGAATGGTTCACCAGGTGGCCAACGCCCTGGCTGGGGAGAGACTCCTGGATGATGCCATCGACGTCTATCTTGGCGGTAGAAAGCGCATCGGCAACGATCATCTTTTCATGTTGAACCTCGTGGACCTCTACGGGGCTCGGATGAACTACAAAAAGGCCACGGAAGAGCTCCTCAAGTACTACCGGACCCATCCCAAGCAGGTGCCCACGGTCGACAACTATCTTTCCCGGTATCCAAAAACGGATCGTATCGTCAAGGAAGTCTCCCGACAGTTCCAGGAGGCCATCGCCGAAACACCCGATGACCTGGTGCTCAGAAAAATCCTATCGAATTTTCTCATGAACGCAGAGCGCTACCAGGAAAGTCTGGAACTGACACGCGAGGTAGAACGGCTCTCACCGGAGCAAAGCCAAGGACAGGCCCTTTTCCTTTTCGCCCAAAACGCCTTCCAGGCCGGGGCTCCCCAAATTGCTGCCGAGGCGTATCAGTCGATTCTCATCCATTATAGCCGATTCCCCCTCCGGCCTCGTGTGCTCTTCGGACTGGCCCAGTGTCATGAAGCCAGTGAACAGTATTCCGAGGCCGTAGAAGCTTACCAAAGCATCTCCGATACGTACTCCCGGGATGCCCTGGCTACAACATCTCTGTACAGGAAGGGAATCATCCAGAAGGATGCGCTTTTCGATTTAGACGGTGCCATCGAGACATTCCAAGCGCTGGTGACCCGGTTTCCCTCAACCAGCGAAGGGAAAGCCGGCCTTCTGGAGCTTGGCAGTTGTCATGTGGCTCGCGGCGACCTGGACGAGGCGGAGACGATTTTTCAACAGGCCATGGAAACCGCAGACAAAAAGGACAGGCGCCAGTGGCTCCGGGCACTCATCCGCCTAGCCGACGCTTTCTACCTCCATGCACGATTCCAGGAAACCCTGGAACTGCTGGAAACCCTGACCTCCGATAAAATCGACCCCGCCGCTTTGCAGGATCCGGCCCTGAACGACGGTCTCGACCTCCGGCTCTTTCTTCAATCCCATCTGCGTCGCTCTCCCCAGGCTCTGGACTACCTGGCCCGGGGAGACTTCTTGCTGAGGCAACACCGTTTCCGTCTGGCAACGGCGATTCTGGACAGCCTACTCACACGATGGCCTGACGATCCGCTGGCAGCAGAATCCCTGTTTAAAACAGGACAAGCCCATATCCTTCAGGAGCAGTACGAGGAAGGACTGGCTCGCTTCGACACCCTGCTCACTCGATTCCCCCATCATCTCCTAGCAGACCAGGCCCTGGAGCGTATCGGCTGGATATACGAGAAGACGGGCGATCCTCAAAAGGCACAGGCGCGTTACGAGACACTCCTGGTGTCCTATCCCCAGAGTTTTCATGCCGACGATGTTCGTCGCCGCATACGCCGAATCGAGAAGGATCAAGAACGATGAGGACCGTACTAAAATCTCTCGCGCTTTGTATCGCCATCAAGGTCTTTACCTGCCAGGGACAAAACCTGCTCATCCCCATGGACCTGAGTCAAACGGACCACCTGAAGGCTTACGGCGTTGCCTATTGGGTACTGGATAGGGGCACGAATGTGGAATGGCTCTTGAATTACAGGGGCGGCTCCTTCATAATGGGGTATGACGAGAGCGCAGTGCGGCAGTGCAGAATTCGGGGAGTCCGTTTCGAGGTGCTCGGCGGAACTCAAGTGGCCGATGTATACAACACCATCGAGCAGAACAACATGGAAGTCATCCTCCTGGAGAAAGCCCCGGCTATCGCCGTATATACGCCGCCCAACACACAGCCCTGGGACGACGCCGTGACCCTGGCCCTCACCTATGCCGAAATTCCCTATGACACATTCTGGGACGAGAAAGTACTCCGTGGCGAGCTCAATAAATACGACTGGCTGCATCTGCACCACGAGGATTTCACGGGACAATACGGAAAATTCTGGGCCACGTACCGGAATGCATCCTGGTATATCCAGCAGCAGAATCTCTTCGAAGCCGAAGCCAAACGGCTGGGATACGATAAAGTCTCCCGGTTGAAGCTGGACGTGGCCAAAACCGTCAAGGAATACGTCCTAAGCGGCGGGTTTCTCTTCGCCATGTGCTCCGCCACCGACTCCTACGACATCGCCCTGGCCGCCGAAGGGACAGACATCTGCCACGATGTGTTCGACGGTGACCTCCTGGACCCCGATTGCCAGAATAAGCTGGATTACGGGAAATGCCTGGCGTTCGAGAATTTCAGACTTATCACCAACCCATCCATCTACGAATTTTCCGATATCGATACAACGCCCCGCGACCGTACGGCCGTCAGGAGTGCCCAGGACGACTACTTTACCCTGTTCGAGTTCTCGGCCAAGTACGATCCCGTACCCACGATGCTGACCCAGAACCACGCTTCTGTGATCCATAATTTCATGGGGCAGACAACCGGGTTCCACAAACACCTGATCAAGCGTTCAGTGGTCATCATGGCAGAAAAAACGGAGGCTGATGAAGTCAAATATATACACGGCAACGTGGGGAAGGGCACGTTCACGTTTTTAGGCGGACACGATCCTGAGGACTATCAGCACCTCGTCGGCGATCCGCCCACGGATTTATCCCTCCATAAAAACTCGCCAGGGTACCGATTGATCCTGAATAATATTCTTTTTCCTGCGGCAAAAAAGAAAGAACAGAAAACGTGAGACATGCGTATCGATGAGTTATCCGTCGCGCCGGGTTGGACAGGAAAATCGGGACTTGAGTAAATATCGGTGATTAGACGGACGCCTCTCTGTTATTCCGCTAACAATCCCTCCACCACACCCAACACGTCCGCAAAGCGCCCCTGAAAATCGGGCTCTACAACATCAACAGGAGCACCGTTCCTCAAACGATCGCTCATCGTCAGGGACGCGCCGTTTTTATCCTGAGCATCCAACGTCAGGAACGTCTTCATCCCGATCCTGGCAGCGACCATATCGTTGAGGAGATCATTGCCTACCATCAGACATGCCTGTGGCGGAACGCCCATGGTTTCGCATATCTCCCGGTAGTATCCGAGATTCGGCTTGCAGAAACCCGTATTTTCGATATCCGTGACCAGATCGAGGTCGATCCCTTCTAATCCCGCCCATGCCAACCGTTTCATCTGAACGAGCCGTGGCCAAAACGGATTGGAAGCGATGATGCGTTTGAGACCCCACGCCTCCAGCGCCACAAACGTGTCCCGCACTCCGTTAATCTCTGTCATCATCGTCTGAAACACGTCGAACGCGTCCTGATAAAATCGCAGAAAGCGATGCCATATCTCCTCTCTTCGATCCTCCAATCCCCGGCAGAATGCGTTCATGAAGAAATCGGCGTTGGACATCCCCCCGTCATTCTGAAGCATGGCCTGAGAGCTGGACATCAACCGTTGCCGGAACACATCCAAGGACATGATGTCCGAGAACACATGGGCGATTCGGGGCAGGTAGCGTTTGAAGAATTCCCGTTCATCGAAAAGAATCAGGGTGTTGTCCAGATCAAAGAGCACGGCTTTCAGCATGTTTTGCTTTCCTTACGCGATGGGAAAATGGATCATTCGACGGATGATCCATCACAGTCCGGCCAGGGAAGGTGGAAGCGGGATGTCCGGAAAATGGGACAGGAGAAGTCTCCGCATGCGCCGGGCATTCTCCGTCTTTCCGTGTTGAAGCTCGTAAAGGGCTCGGTACATCCACATGTTCGACACAAAGTTCTCGATGACCCGGGAATACCGATTCGCCTGCCTGGGGAACCGTATGGACACATCGGTCTTCCTCAGCGGAAGGTAGTCTTCCGAATGAACGACCCGGAAGAAGAACAGGTCCGGTATCAGACGAAGTCCCGCCGGCAGGGTCAACTCCCCTCTTCTGAGTTCGCCTTCCACGAGTTCCGGTGCGACAAACACATCCCTCTCATCCATGTTCGTTTCTATCATCCGTGAGATGAGTCGCCTGTACCGTCTCTCCAGAACCGACGCGTCGTAATCATCGCCTTGCTCGAAAGGAGCCAACGCGGTCAGGAACGAAGCAACTTCCGGGTCGATGTCATCCATCACATCCGGGTAATTGGTCTTCATTTGATCGAAATACCAGGAACGTCTGAGCAGCTCCTTGTCGACGATGGCCACATCCCTCCGGCGGCCCTCGACAAACTGAAAATAGTATGCCGGGGAGATCAAATAATCCCATTGATAACTGAGGAGCATGGCGTTTTCCGGAAGGCTGCTCAACGCCTGGGTGGTATAATCCTCGTACACATACAGATCGCTGCAGTCGGCTTTTGAATAATTACGGATAACCTGGTAGGACAGGCCCAATGCGACGAGACCCATGAACAGGTATTGCCGGATAGGTTTTCGAAGCATTTGTACGACGGCCCGGAAGCCGAAGCCTATCCAGAACGCGAACACAATGTATGCCAGTAGAAAATAGGACTCCAGGTCGTGTATATCATAATTGATGGAATAGAATACCGTCGTGAGAAACGAGATCAGGAGAAAAACGGCCAGCCGCGGCGAACTCATAAAACTGGAATAGATGCCCACAACTCCCAGCAGAAGACCGAGCCATCCGAATTCACCGGGAAAAGCGCTGAGGAAATCGTTCAAATGCTTCAAGGCAGCACCCGAGGATGAGAACAGCCACACGCGGTACTGCTTTCCCGACAGGTGGCGCAAGAAATTCTCCCAGGTGGCCGGATTCCCCCAATTGAGCACCGGCTGCTGAGCCGCGCGAAGGGGTAGGTAGAGGACAATCAATCCATATACGATGAGGAATACTCCCGTCATTAAAAGCATCGTCTTCCAGGCCGGCCTGCGGATTCCTGTCTTCAGGAAAAACAGTACGGCCACGCCGGGAATCAGCAGAATCGTGGTCATGTGGTTGGATAGTCCCAGGGCAAGTGCTGCGGCAACCCATAACCAAGATGCCCCCGTCATATACGCTTTAAGCAATGTAAAAACGACGATGCTGACGAGCGCGATGTGGAGGGAATAGACCTCCACCGACGTGGATTGCATCCAAAACGTCCGACTGAAAGCGAGGTAGAGCCCACCACCAATACACGAAACGAGAGGTAACACCTCGTCCGACCGTTTTCTTTGTGCGGATTGATGATTCCTGCGCCTGGCGCTGGGGATGCTTTCAGGGACGCGGATGGATTCGGCCATCGCCCTCGGAGATAAACAAAGGTCCAGGGATTTCAGGAAGAAGAGGACACTCACAACACACAAGACCAGGGAAAGCAGGTTGGCTTGAAATATTTTCGATGCGAACAGGGGAATTTTAAGGAAACCATGGCCCAGCATCGTGAACAGGGGGTATCCCGTAGGGTGCGCGATTCCAGCGACCGCTTGCACGGCGGCCAGTTCGCCGGAGTCGATCTGTACCACCGCGGGCGCCAACGTCTGGGCATAAAGGATGGCCGCAACAATCAATACGATGGCGTATGACAGATATTTAATTTTCTTGGAAAGCGCTGGCTTATGGAAGGCGGTTTGAGATGGCTTTTTTGTCATTCCAGAAGGTATTCAGTATGTCCTTTCAATCAATACCTTACATCCAGTTGGATCGTCGCCGTTCGAGGCGGAGCCATGTTGGCCGGGGATATCAGATAGTTGTACTGGAACAGGTTGTCGATGAGAAACCGGAGCGTAAAATGCTCCTTGGTGAATCCAAACCGTAGTGCGGTCACGTAGGTGGGAACCCGTGCGTCGATGTCCTTGATAAACACCTTATGATACTCATCCACCCTCTCGATTCGACTCAAATATCGCAAATCGATGCCAAATGATAACGGCGGATAATTCATATCGTTGGAAACGTACACCATATGCTTGGACCGGTATTTTAGCGGAGCGCCGTACTCGTCGCCCGGCGAAAGATCCTTGCTATCAATGTACGAATACCCGATTCGTGTCGATAAGAGCCTGCTCCACCAATCGGTGCGGTGGGACACATCGAAACCCAGAACTCTGGCCTGGAGCACATTCTGGAACCGAACCGTAACCCCGGCTTGATCGGCATCCCTGTACAGCTGGGGTTCGATCAGGTCTTCGTATTCATTGTAAAAAACGGCTGCATCCAGGTTCATCGATCTCGAGAGGGCCTGTTTTATCCCTAATTCCAGTGACTTGCTCTTTTCGGGCCGCAGGTCAGGATTGGGCGATAGTCGAATGCCCGCCGTAAACGTGGAGATGAACCGTTCGGCAATGGCAGGCACGCGAAACCCCTCGCCGGCCGAAAACCGCAGGTTGGTAGCAGGTCCCAGGGTCAGGTTCATGCCGAGCTTTCGCGTCACTTCACCCGTAGAACCGATGCCCTGTACTTTCTCCCAGTCGTACCGTGCCCCGACCGTGGTCTTTAAAATGCCCCAAAACCGCTGATCGAACTGCACGTAGTAGGAGGAGCGGGAGGCCCGTCTATCGTCGAATTGGATCGATTCGACTTCATCGTGTTGGACATCATAACCCACGACCAGAATACCCTGAGAGGTGACCTGACAGTTGAGCTGTGCCTCGCCACCATGGGTCGTCACCCGGGAGGATCGAAACGCATCCTCTCCTTCCGTACCGCCGTCAACCTTGTTCTGGAGGTGGTCCTCGCTGGATGCTTTGTTGTATCTTCCTTTCAGGAGCAGATTCATTTTATCGTTGACAATATAGCTGATGGAAGGATAGGCGAACGTGTTCTGCATCGTCGATCGGGTATGGTAGCCGATAGGGTCGGACCCATTGTCATACGGATGGGCCAGATCTTTCCAGTAGATGAAGAATCCTCCCTTGTTCCTTCCGTAACCGGCCATCAGGTCCGTACGCAACCTGTGACTAAAGGGGTATCCCAGAGTAGCCATAAAATTAAAGACCTGACGGTCGTCGTTTTCACGATAACCCGTCGTGGCGTGATAGTTGGACGAGAAAACGGTGGAAACAGGCCCGACATACGTGGAAAAATCAACGGCCGTGCCCTCAAAATGATTTCGTTCGTCCGCCCACTGCCATTGGGTGTGAGATGGCCTGCTGTACAGGCCGGTAAACGTACGGACGTATATATGGCTCCCCTCCTTGGGCTCGTCGGTGATTATGTTGATCACCCCTCCCATGGCGCTGGATCCGTACAGGGCCGAACCCGAACCCTTCATCACTTCGATCTGCTTGACATTGGACGTCGGAATGGCATACCAGTTCACGTTGTGCATATCGCCCGCCATGAAGGGACTCCCGTTGAGGAGAACCAGAACCCGGCTTCCTACACCCCAGTTAAATCCGCTGGACCCCCGAATAGTGACTTGTCCGCCATCCAGTGCGTTGACTCCGGGCACGTATCTCAGCGCTTGATCTACAGAGAGGATGTTGCGCTCCGATAGCTCATGGGCGGGAACGAGGCTCAAGCTGACGGGAATATCGTTTACCGACTGCTGATAACGGCTCGCCGTCACGGCCACACCATCCAACAGCACGACCGTCTCTTCCAGGACAAAAGCCAGATCCACCTCTCTTCCCCGGAGAACCCGGATGTCCTTCTCTTCCTTCTTATAACCGATGGCCGAAACCATGATGGTGTACGACCCGGGCGTGATATAGGGAATGATAAACCGGCCCTCACCGTCGGTAGCAGCACCCAGCATGGTCCCCAGCACAAGCACGTTGGCCCCGGCGATGGGATTTCCTGTTGCCGATTCGGTCACGCGCCCGACGATGCTGCCTGTGACTGTCTGCTTTGTCCCGGTCACCTGGCCGATGCTGGCAGATAGTGCAAGCAATATCCAGAAGATGCAGATACCTCTGACTTTCATCGCCAACCCTCCTCCTCTCTACGAAAGGCGAGTGTCTTGATGATGCATGGAGATGCGTTGGCACCCGACCGCACCAGATGGAGAATGCTGTAAAACTGAAGTGTGACGAGATTCTCGTATACATACGTGGTCGGTAGTGTGATCAGGTCAAGCGTACTCTGGCGCGATGAAAAACCCAGGGTGTCAAAATTAAATATTGTCGACTCCACGGGAAGCAGGAGTACTTCATCGTCGATGAGCTCGAACGCGCCGTTTCCTGTCAGGGTATCCTGTATAACGATATTCAGCGGGAGCAGTGCACCGCCTTCGTATATCAACGGACGAATCGAGATGACGGCATACACCGAACATATGCTCGTCAGCTCAAAGGAAAAAAGTCCTTCGACATCGGTATTAAAAACAATGGAATCAACCGGAAATTCTTCTAATAAAGCGACATCGGCCGTATTCGATGTGTCGGGAACCCATACCCCTACCGGGTTGCCCCCCTCCGGCTGTACGGGAAACACGATTTCCTGAG
>CAZTKR010000082.1:0-14097 GCA_964614115.1 uncultured bacterium
ATGATCACACCCACGATGGTCATTATTTAAAGAGGGTTCTACCATGATAAACACGTGCCGGATGTTAAATCGCTTCGGGAAGAAATCGCTTATCCTCACCCTTTTATCCGTTATAATCGGTCATGTGATGTCTTGTTACAACGTCACACAGGAAAGTTACGAAGACATTTCGGGGGGTAGAAATATTATCAGTGTAACCAAATTTACAGGCGACTTCATCGAATTTCCCAAAGGAAATCCTGCCAGAATTCATGACAACAGGATCGTATGGAAACGAGAGATCTATGGAGAAAAAGTGATCATACAGGGCGTTGAAGAGGATATAGAATCCCTCTCTATCCCGTTGTACGAAGTCGATCAAATACAGACCCGACGGATTGATACCGAGTTTTTATACCCCTTACTGGCGATGCTGGGTCTTTTTGCCATCGTAATGACGGTCTATCTTACGGGGCTGATAAATACATCGTGAGCGGTTTGAACGGCACTCTTAAAAGGTATTCTGTGACTCTATTTTAAAATAAAGGCCATCATTAATTCCTCATAGAGGGAAAGGCACGCATGCGGATTTTTTTATGACTTAATCGATTTTAGTTATCCTCCTGAATATACAGAAAATACATCCGTCTCGACGAGACGTTTTAAATCCTGTAATTGAAGAGTCGGCATGAACCATGATCGAATGATGGATCAACCCGAGCGATAAAATTAGGTCCTTCCACGTGCCTTGCGTTTTATCCTTGCAGAATTCATCCAATCGACGTACATTAACAAAATAGACCATCCAGCAGACAGCTGTCGGGTGAGGATTTGTATTTTCCTCGTTCGTATTATTATATGCAGATGCCTCCTTGGAACGCCCTTGGGCATCACTCTTGAATGAGGATCTTGAACGTGAAAGGAGTGATAAGAAGAAAGACGACGATTTCCATCTTTGGATGGTGTTTCATCCTTATCGCCAGCCTCCTGTTTGCCTCTTCGGCCGTCCTGGCCAGTAAGCCCCGGTTCCGCATCATCTACCCCCTGGAAAACCAGGAAATCGCAGCCCGGGATTCCAGTTTCATCTTCGGTTCGGTTACCCCGGTATCCCGTTTGTGGATCAACGACACGCCGGTACGCGTCTATCCCAACGGCGCGTTCCTCGCATTCCTACCTATAACACCGGGGGAGTTCGTGTTTCACTGCACGGCCGTATCCGGGCCGGATACAACCCGGGTTGAACGTCGCGTCCGAGTATCCACACGCATGATGGCGTTTCCCGTGGATTCTCTGGGATTCGATCCGACGTACATCCACCCTGATTTTGAGTCCGTGCTTCGCGGAGGCGACATCTTCGAAGTATCGGTGAAGGGCACGCCGGGCTGCCGGGCGTTTTTCGACATTGAAGGATTGGCATGGGAAATCCCCATGATCGAGCGGATGCCGCTGCCCCGGTTTCCCTGGGGCGATGCCGTGTTTGGCGACTTAAAGACGGATACCACGTTCGTACAGGGCATTTACACGGGCGTTTACGAGATAAGCCCATGGGATATGATCAAGGACGCACGTGTCGTTTTCCACCTGGTGAATGCGGAATCGGATACGGTGTCGATTCAGGCGGCCGGCACCCTCACAGTCGATGGCTCCTCCGTACCCACGATAGCCGTGCTCACCGAGGAGACGGTCATTGCCCGTCCCAGTCCGGGCCAGGCGTATACGTGGTTTCTTCCCAAGGGGATCAAGCTGTGGCTTACCGGACGGCGGGGCGTATGGCATCGGGCCCGGCTGGCCGAGGGTCATGAAGCCTGGGTTCCCGACGGATCATTCCAGGTTTTACCCCCTGGAACGTCCATCCCCAAGGGCATCGTTCGATTCGTCAGGGCAGAGGGTCTTTCAGACAGGGTGCGTATTTCCATTCCTTTGGAAGAGCGGCTGCCGTTTCACATCCGGCAGAGGACGAATCCGTCGTCCCTCATCATAACCCTTTACGGTGTTGCATCGGATACGGACTGGATACCGCAGGATTTTTCCGATCCGATTCTCCGGGATATTCGATGGTATCAACGGTCCAGTCGGGTCTACGAGCTGGAAATCCTGCTGGATCAGCCCCAGCAGTGGGGATACGATCCCAAGTACAACGGAACGATGCTGGAGATCGATATCAAAAAGAGGCCGAGGATTCCCGGATGGCCGAGTTCACCCTTCAAGAATTGCGTGATCTGTCTGGACGCGGGCCATCATCCCGACATGGGTGCCGTGGGGCCCACGGGGCTTCAGGAGCGGGACGTGAACATCGCCGTGGCCGGTGAACTGAAACGCATGCTGGAATCCGACGGCGCCGTCGTGGTCATGACCCGGGAGGCCACCGAGGGTATTTCTCTGCGATCCCGTCCGCGACTCGCCGATGCCGTGGATGCCGATATCCTGATCAGCATTCATTTTAACGCTCTGCCCGACGGTGTCAATCCGTGGAGGAACAACGGGAGCTCGGTGTATTATTACCATCCCATGAGCCGGCGGCTGGCCGAGCTGATCCACCAGGAGGTACTGGAGGAGCTGAAGCTTCCTGATTTCGGGCTGTACTACGCCAACCTGGCTCTGTGCCGGCCCACCCAGATGCCGGCGATCCTGACCGAGGAGGCGTTCATGATGATCCCGGAGCAGGAGATGCTGCTTTACCGGCCGGATTTTCGGAAAAAGTGTGCCCGGGCCATTTACGACGGAATAAAGCGGTTTTTAAAGGAGAATCGTTGATGAAATGTTTGACAAGCACTGTCCATTTTCGTACATTTTGGTATAAGCTGCTATGGAGATGATGATGAAAAAGCGAATCGTGTTTATCGGTGTATGCATACTCTGGTTATGCGTTCTATGTGGGAATATCCATGCCCAATCGTCGGAATTGAGACGATTCCACGTGAGCCTTTCGGGTGGTTTCGGCCTGCCCAAGATTCCGTTCTCTCACTTTAGAACGCCCATTTCTGTCTTGGGAGGCACTTCCTTGAACTTTCGGCTGTTCGATAATTGGCTGGTCCAGGCGGATGGATATGCGCTCTATACGTTCAATATGGGCACGGCCCACGGTGACGGCGGAGAGCTTAAGTTTAACGTGGCGTGGGCAACGTTCGACCTCCTGCGCCGCCTACGGGGCGTTTACAGGCACTCCAATTTCATCCTGGCGGGTGTGGGACGGTATCATCTCATGCAGCAATTCGAGAGTCAAGAGGATAACCTGAATACGACGGGTATCTGTTTAGGCTTGGTAGACTGGCGGCACTGGGCGCGGTTCAGCATGGTCACGGAGGTCCGGTGGCATCTGCTGTTCGATCCCAGTCCCCAACCGCAGATTCTATCGATTACATTGGGCATTCTGTTATGAGCCTCTCGGCAGGAGAATGGTGGAGCAGGATACGAATACGATTTAAACAATGGCGTCGTCGTCTAACATACTCGGAACGCTTTATCCATTTTCTTGCTGTGCTGGCCACCCTGGTCATCGTTGTTTATACAAAAACGCTGAAGATTCGGTATTATTATCATCCCGAATTCTTAAAGCTGGATCGGAATAGAACCGTCTTCGGTTTCTGGCACGGCAGACAATTCCTGCTGGTGCCCAGCTATGGCCGTTGGCACGTGGTCCTGATGACAGATGTGAGCTGGGCCGGCGATATCCAATCCCGAATCCTGTCGCGCATGGGATATGTCATCGTCCGGGGGTCCAGCAAGCGAAAGGGCGTGCAGGCACTGTTGAACATGAAGAAGGCCATGGAGAGGGGATTTCCGGCGGGCTTTGCCCTGGACGGACCCAGGGGGCCGATTCATCGGTCGAAACCGGGGATTCTATTTCTGGCTCAGAAATTCGGGTATCCCATCATCCCCACGGCGACGTCGGCGGATCGCTGCTGGATTCTCAAGAGCACGTGGTGCCGGTACCTACTGCCCAAGCCGTTTTCCAGGTGCTACGTGGCCATGGGGCGACCCATATGGGATACCGTGGATGGAGAGACACTGACGCCCGAGTTGCTGGACCGTCATATGATGGACTGGACTGCCGAGGCCGACAGGAAGATGGGAAGAGGGCCCGAGGAAGCCGTGACAACGTAACCGACGCATCGCGATTCATGGATACAAAACTCAACGTTCGTTCGTTCGATTCCCCCCTGACACCCGAGGAATTCAAGGATGTCCCCCGGTGTCCCGTGTACGCCGTGCTGGACAACCTAAGGAGTGCCTTCAACGTGGGCTCCATTATTCGCACGGCCGACTGTGCGCTTTTGGAAAAGGTGTATCTCTGCGGGATCACGGCTTCCCCTCCTCATAAAAAACTGGAAAAAACATCGCTGGGCGCCCTGCCGTACGTATCCTGCGAGCACCGGCCCACCGTGGAAGAGGCCGTGGGCGAGTTGAAGGAAGTGGGAATTCCCGTGGTTGCCCTGGAACTTACGAACAAGAGCCGTCTGGTCTGGGACATCGATTTTCCGCTGCCCGTGGCCCTGGTCTTGGGGAACGAGGCATTGGGCGTGTCCGAAGGTGTGCTGGCCATGGCCGACGACATCGTCGAGATACCCATGCTGGGCTACAAAAACTCCATCAACGTGGCCGTGGCTTTCGGAATCGTCGTATACGAAATCCAGCGGCAGCACTGGGGAGGGAATTACCGGGCGCTGTGGGAACGCATCCGGCAGAAGGCGATACGGTCTTCCCATGAATCATGTTAGAATCCATCTTCCCGTCCGATTCGCCATCCAGACCCTTGCGGAGACGGATGATCATGGAAGCCGGGTTTCGTCGCAATAAAAAATCATTCTCGTGTGATAGGATCGTATCGGACTCCTATCATCTTTGCCATGGTAGAAGGTCATATATAAATAGTGGATCGCCCTGATAAACCACTCCGATGAAGAGAAGGATGTTCTTCGGAACGATGCGTTTCAGCAGAAGTAAGACGCATCGTACGGACGTATTGTTTCGGATTTCTCAGCATTAAGACATGCAACAGCCGGTTCGTCGAAACGAGGGCCAAGGTTTTCCTGTGAAGATCAAACATCTCCACGACTGGAACATCGGGATTCAACAGGCCAGACAGATTCAGTCAGAACTGGCCCGGCAATTGATCATCCGGGGCAAGCCCGATAGGCTGGTTCGGGTGGCCGGTGCCGATGTCTCATACAGTCGGAGCGACGGCCGGCTCTGGGCATGCGTGGTCGTCCTGGATATAACGACGTGGGAGGTGGTGGAAGAGCAGTGGTCGGAGAGCCACATCTCGATGCCGTACATCCCCGGATACCTTTCGTTCCGGGAAATGCCCGCCCTGCTCGCGGCGTTCGAGAAAGTCGCATCGTCACCCGATGCGGTCATCCTGGACGGCCAGGGAACGGCTCATCCCCGGCGCATGGGCATCGGCGCCCATGTGGGGCTCTTCCTGGATGTGCCGACCGTCGGCTGTGCCAAATCGCGGCTGGTGGGCGACTTTGAGCCCGTGGGTACCGCCCGGGGCTCCCGATCGGAATTGCGGTTGAGGGGAACAATCATCGGATGGGTTCTCCGGACGCGGGAGGGTGTGAAGCCCGTGTTCGTCTCTCCGGGGCACCGTATCGGGCTGGACGAGGCCGCGGATGTGGTTCTGAGGAGCTGCCGGTCGTACCGCCTTCCCGAGCCCGTACGGAAGGCGCATCAACTGAGCCAGCGTCTCCGGGTGCGAGGGGCTCAGACACCTTCATCGCGAGACGCACGATCCAACGGTAGAGGGAGGAACACGTATGATGATAAAATCCTTTTCTTGCCTGATGTTGGCGGTCATCGTCGGGACATTTTGCCGGCAAATTCCGAGAGAGGGAGATGAGATGAGCCAGGAAGCGCACGATACCTTCGTAGGGCAGCGACAGCGAATGGTCAAAACACAGATCATGGCGCGGGGCGTCCAGGATTCTCTGGTCTTGAAAGCGATGACCCGCGTGAAACGCCACCGGTACGTGCCCGAGAATCTTCAGTACGCGGCCTACAACGACGAACCCTTGCCCATCGGACACGGACAGACCATCTCACAGCCGTACATCGTGGCCTACATGACGGAAGCGCTGCGGCTCAAGGGCGGGGAGAAGGTACTGGAGATCGGTACGGGCTCCGGTTATCAGGCAGCCGTTCTGGCCGAAATCGCCGGGGACGTGTATACCATCGAGATCGTGGAACCGCTGGGCAAAGAGGCGAAGGCTGTCCTGGAGGAAGAGGGATACCAGAACATCCACTGCCGGGTGGGCGACGGCTATCAGGGGTGGCCCGAAGCAGCTCCATTTGACGGAATCATCGTCACGGCCGCACCGCCCAGCATACCGGAGCCTCTCATCCAACAGCTCAAAGAGGGGGGACGGATGATCGTTCCCGTGGGCACGTGGTTTCAGGATCTCATCCTCATCACGAAACGGAAAGGAAAGGTGGAAAAGGAACGCTTGATTCCCGTCCGGTTCGTTCCCATGACCGGCAAAATTCAGAAGAAGAACGAGAAGTAGCATCGCAGGAGCGATGTCCGTACGACGACGACACGCAGGATCGCTTCCTGACTCCTCAGAACAGAGAATGGATGACCGAATTTGCTGAAGCATATCCGGAGGGTGGGGACGCTATCGGGCGGAGGGCACAGGTACCGTTTCCGACAAATGAATCGGGTGTATGTTTCTACGCATGGATTCCAACCGGTAATACGCATGCGCTATCGCATGTTCTCGCGGACGGTGATTTTATTTTTCAGAGCGGGCTGGAATCAGTTTTCTGTACCGATTCGTATAAGCTGAAAGTCGATGGTTTGGACGTCGTTATGGCATTCGATGCGTTGTTCACCCGTGGGTGCGAATATGCCCATCAAATACCCGTTCTTTGTCACTTCAAGTACAAGACGGTCTTCTGCGCATTCGTCTCTGTTCTCAAAGCCGTATGTGATATGGTAATGCCCGTTTTCATCGGTGGAGACGCGGGTCAATTCGAAATCGTCCTCTAACCACACGTATTCTTTCAGCACCACATCGGCCTCTTGAATGGGAGAGCCTCCCGAAGCAGATGAGACACGTCCTCGAATATCGATTTCCAGCTTTTCCGTGGTCACATCGCATGTATTCAAAAAGAGTAATGTAAAAAGAGCAAAGGCTGTGAAGCGACTTCGCATCAGAACCGATTCCCTTTTTCGACATGATTCCAGAGTCGATGATCTCTGTGAACGGTTGTTTTCTCTCGTACGATACGAGAGTGTCCTTCACCTTCGTTTGGATTCGTACGGCATGAGGAAACACACCGCTGACCCCTTTTCTAGCAGATAGAACCGTGTTCCGAAGGCATGGAATCCGATGAGCGTCTATTCGGAGTCGTTAAGGTCCCGGGGTTTCGGGACGAATAAGAAGACGAGAAAAAATCGTCCGTATGGCCGATGCTTACTTGATATCAACCACACGGTCCGTGCCGGAAAATTTCTCGAACACCAGGGGTTCGTGGCCCGGCACGACGTGATCGATGTCGCCTGCCAGGGAGATCATGCGTTCCAGCGCTGCCAGGTTGGAGGGTGCGTCCTCGGGCAAGAACGTGGCAATGGGCAGGTGCTTTTCCAGGTTGATGTACAGGTAGCAGTTGTCCGATGCCAGTACGAACGGCGGGTCGGTCTGCACCAGGAGGTATTGGGACGCGTACGTATGGCGGCCGCCCGTGTAGGCGCGAATGCCCGGAAAAACCTCGACGTCGTCCCCGTGGATGAACTTCAGCTTGCCCTGGGTGTTCCGGCGCACGAGTTCCATCACATCCTGAGGGTCGATGCCGTCGCTGTTTCCGCCTTCCTGCCAGGCCGGGCCCACGTAATAGTCGTACTCGTCCTTCTGAATCCAGAGCGTGGCGTCGGGGAACAGGTCGAGGCCGCCCATGTGATCCCAGTGCGTATGGCTGATGATGATGTCCGTGACGTCGGCCGCGTTCAAACCGGCCAGTTCCACGGCCTTGTCCGGGCGGATGAAATCCGTGACGTTGAAGTCTTTGATCCATTGTTCACGATGGAATCCGCAGTCGAACAGGATGTTCCGGCCCTGTCCGCGGATCGTCCAGAATACCAGAGGAATGTCGATTTTTTCTCCCTCGGGCGCTCCCGTCACGAGTTCCGCCGTGGGATACTGAGGGATGACGCCGTACCGGATCGCCTGGATTTTATACGCGGGTCCGTGAGGAACGATCAGGCTTAGGGAGATCAGAAGGTTCATCAAATGGAGGATCATGATGTATCTCCTTGATTTGTTTTTTATTATGTTGAACGATTGGATGAATTCGCGCTGCCATACCGGATGTGATCCTGCGGCCGTTTGAAGCCGCGGGCAGAGGTGCTGGATGATGTCCGTATGGTCTGTAATGAACGAAATTTTGGGATGAATTGCAAGGATTATCGTATTTATGGATGTCGTCCAACCTACAGAAGACAAATCGCCTTCCACCTGCTCAGCATGATTTGTAAGAGGATCGATTTATATCCAAGAAACGTGATAAGGATTTCGTCAGAGGAAATAGAAGAAGAAAGTCGGGTTCATCGGATAAAAAGACAGCATAAACCGCAATCCCGCCGGTTGACATCGATTTTAATAGAAACAAAAGTCATAAAATTACGTTATTTAGAATAGGACGTAAATGAAAAAGGGGAAACAAGATGACTGAAAAGAAGAGCCCGGTGGACAAAGCGCCCAAGAAATTCTACAAATCCCGAAAAAACAGGATGATCGACGGTGTTTGCGGCGGACTGGCCGAATACCTGAACGTCGATGTGAACCTGGTGCGGGTGGTCTGGCTTCTGAGTATATTCCTGGACGGTTTGGGCATTATCGCCTACATCCTGGCCATGATCGTGGTTCCTGTGAATCCCCAGCACAAGGAACTGAAAGGCGAGGAGAAGAAAAAGGGGAATCCGGCTTTCTACTGGGGTATTTTTCTGGTCATCCTGGGATTCCTGCTGCTCTCCGACCGATGGGATTTCCGGTACCATTGGCATTCTCCCTGGGATTTCAGGTTTCTTCCCTGGTGGCGCGTGCCGTGGGAAACCCTCTGGCCGTTGGCCCTGGTTCTATTGGGTGTGATCTATATCCTCTATATCATGCGGAGGGACAAGGAGAAAGACACTGGTAAAGAAACGGCCAAACCCGAGTCCGAGGGTAAAAAAAAACTCGTCCGAACCCCCGACGATAAGATAATCGGCGGCGTGTGCGGCGGCCTGGGCCGTTACCTGGGTATCGATTCCACGGTCGTTCGTCTGGGATTTGTCGTGATTGCCCTGGTGACCAACGTATTCGTGGGAATTGTCGTGTATGCCGTTCTGTTTATCGCCCTTCCGCAACAAGAGACCCAGCAGGCCGTTGCTGCTGAGTAGCCGTATGTGATAAGGAGAGAGCGTATGGATGAGAAAAAATCCTCACTGATACCCGGTGTCCTCTTCATCGTCCTCGGGTTGTGGTTGTTTGCCCGTCGTTTTCCTATTTTCGAGCCTCATTCGTTCCATATCTATCCCGTGCTTCTCGTGCTTTTTGCCGGTTTCCTTGTCTACGAGTCGTCACGTCGCCGCAATACGTCTGCTCTCTTCTGGGGGATCGTGCTTCTGGTCGTGGGGGCATTCTTCTGCCTGAGAAATTATGGAATCATTGCATACTACTATGCCGATGAATACTGGCCGGTTTTTATGTTCGCCCTGGGGTTGGGCTTCCTGGCCCTTTTTGTCTACCGTCCGCGGGACTGGGGCGTGCTCATACCAGCGGGACTTTTCCTTTTTTTCGGCGGTGTTCTGTGCATGCGCCTGTTTCATGGCTATTTTTGGCACTGGGAAGATCTCATCGAGCAATACTGGCCCGTGGTGCTGATTGTCATCGGTATCGGCGTCCTGGCAGGGGGGCTGCTGCGACCATCGGACAGCAATAATGAGTGAATAAAAAATACCAACCGCCATTGAACGCATCCATCTTGTCGGCTGTTTTACGGGATGGATGTCGTTTTTTATGTGTCCACACCGCGTCATCGCTTCCAGAAATAGCAAATATAATTGTTACAAAGCTTTAACACTTTTTTTCTTGACTTTTTTGGAATAAAAGAGTACTATGGAATGGAGATAACTGAGGCATTTATTGTCCGGATTTTGGAAAAAAAATAGGGACGGATCAGACTTATCCCAGGGTATTGTTCCGTTCCTGGAATGGGCGACGGGGAAAGATTTTCTGTTCAATCAAGCCGATTTCACAAACCGTTTGCAGCAACTCCTGACCGAGATACAGAAACGAAGTCTTTCCGAGCAGGTACTTCTCCTGTCGTGGGATATCCAGCGGAACGAATGCAAGGTTCTGGGTATATCCCCGACCGGAGACAAGCCCATCATTCCCCAGCGGGCGCAAATACCCCTGATTCAGAAGGCCGCGGAGAAGAAACGCATCCTGAAATACGAGGATTTAATGGAGGATGAGCATCTCCGGGGATCGTTCCGATACATACCGTTCGACACGCTCGTTCTTTGTCCCCTCAACATCAATCAGCATACGGTGGATGTCCTGCTTATCGTGAATTACCTTCCGGGCAGTTCCGCTTCCCGCATCCTGGATTTTATTTCCTTCATTTCGTCCGTGCTGGCATTGGCCATCCAGAATTCGCGTCTGTACGCCAAACTGACACAAAAGGACGATGAATTGAAAAAATGGGTGGGCCATGTCGAGAAGCGCATCGAAGAGGGCACGAAGAAGATGCTGGAGAAGGAATTCCGGTATCATGTTCTGTTCGAGGGTTCCAACGACGGCATTCTCGTGCACGATGCATCGGGAAAGCTGATGGAGACGAATCGTACGGCCTGCCGGCTTCTGGGCTACGATAAAGGTGCGTTGCTGAAGAAGCAGTGGAACGATCTGGTGGTGCCCGATTACCGTCAGGATCAAGCCGCCTTCTTCAAGAGGGTGCTGGCGCGTGTACGGGCCACGCTGTTCGAAACCATGCTCCGAAAGAAGGACGGGTCCACGTTCCACGCCGAATTGAGCAGCCACAGGGTGCGGTTCAACGGCAAGGAAGCCATCCAGACGTTCATCCGGGATATCTCGTTGAGGAGGGCGCTGGAGGAGAGCCTCCGCGAATCCAAGGAGAAGTACCGCATGCTGGTGGAATCGTCTCTGGTGGGTGTGTTCATCATCCACAACGGGACGATTCTGTTCGTGAACACGACCTTCGAAGGATTGGCCGAGTATGAGAAGAATGAGCTCCTGGAAAAAGACTTCTTCGAACTGGTGGCGCCCGAGGACAGGGATCTCGTCAAGGAGCGGGAGATACACCGGGAACAGGGATCGGACGAGCCCGACCACTACGAAGTCCGCTTTATCAAGAAGACGGGAGAGAAATTCTGGGCCGAGTTGCGTGCCGGACGCGTCATGCTCGACGGCAAGGCGGCGGTCATCGGCAATGTCATCGATATATCCCAGCGGCGCTATCTGGAGGCACAACTCCTGGAAAAGCAGAAGATGGAATCCATCGGCACGCTGGCTGGCGGTATTGCTCACGATTTCAACAACCTCCTGGGGGGCATCCTGGGCTACGCATCGCTGCTGCTCACCGACATGTCGGAAGACCATCCCTATTTCGACGACATCAATGCTATCGCCGAGACCACCAAGAGAGCCGCCGATCTGACGAACCGGCTTCTGGGCTTTGCCAGAGGGGGGAAGTACCAGATCGCCTCCATCGATATGAACGACATGGTGGGCGAGATCGTGGATGTGCTGTCCATACCGGAGAGCACGTCCATCTCCTTGAAGACGCGGTTAAAGGACGATCTGTGGCCGGTGCTGGGCGATTCCAGGCAGATTCAGCAGGCTGTGCTGAACGTATGCCTGAACGCTGTGGAGGCCATGCCCGGGGGCGGCAGGCTGGTGATTTCCACATCCAACACGACCCTGGACGAATCGGCCGCTCAGGAACAGTTGGGCATCTCGGCAGGTGAATACGTGTGCATTTCTGTGTCGGATACCGGTATCGGGATGGACGAGAAGACGAAATCCCGGATGTTCGAGCCGTTTTTCACGACGAAGCCCACGGGAGCGGGCACGGGTTTCGGCCTGGCCATGGTCTACGGCATCATCACGAATCACGACGGAGCCATCCAGGTTACCAGCGAGGCGGGGAAGGGCACGGAGGTGGTTATCTATCTGCCGCGATATGTCGAAGCCAGAGTATCCGAAGTCGAGGCCGGTGTTCCGGTGCCCGAGGGGGGCAACAAAGTACTCCTGGTGGATGACGAGTATGTGATCCGGCAGGTGGCCAGCCGAATGCTGGAGCGGGGGGGCTACGACGTTCTTCTGGCCTCCAACGGCAAGGAAGCTTTGACCATCTACGAAAAAAACAGGGATGCCATCGGTGTTGTGCTGCTGGACCTCATCATGCCGGGCATGGGAGGGCGGGAGACGCACCGCCGACTGAAAGAGATCGATCCAGACGTAAAAATCGTTTATACCAGCGGTTATGGTCTGCAGGACAGGCCGGAGCTCCGGCAGCTACGGGATATTCCTTTCATACAGAAGCCTTTCCAGACCGAGGTTCTCGTCCAGACCATCGGCCGATTGCTGGGCGTGAAGACGGTCGGCAAGTGAGCCGTTGTTCTGTGAACCAACCTACCTTTTACTCAGCGCATTCCCATCGTTTTTAATACAAATTGATAATCCCGTGATGACATCCATGGAAGGATGCTATTCATACTCCTTGATGTATGGACAGGATCAAGGAGACCGCTCGTCCCTGCATATGGGAATCTGAGCAATATGGAATGGAATAGTTCATGCTGCCGGAAATGTCTTATCTACACGAAGAATAATCGAGGATGAAGCGTGGCGTTGTTTTTAGAGCAACCTTGAAGAATCGATCGACTTCAGGTTGCTGAGCGAGCGTACTTAGAGCAATTTAAAGTTTGGACTGAGGGATGCTTTCTTGTCGAACGTGACGGTAACCTCGCATCCCGAGGCTTTATTCGTGGATCCCAGGAAATAATCCGTGAAATCGGCATCGCCCTTCTGGAACTCGCTCAGTGCCTGCCAAGCGCAATCGGAATTTTCTACGGTCAATTCACGCGTCATGAGTATCTGTTTGAGGATGTTTATGATGATGTCTTTGTCATACCCGTAGGCGCGTCTCAGAACCCAGACGATTTCACAGAGGACCATTCGGCCTACAAATCCCGGGGAAGTCGTCGTTATTTGTTTTTCTAATAAGGCGGTGGCCTTCTGGGATTGTTGGGGATCGTCCTGGACGATGTATCGGATGAGCACGTTGGTATCGATGCCGATCACAGTTTACCACCTTCCTGTTCGATGGCCTCCTGCATCCGGGAGAGGGATACCGGTTTTTTAGGCTTGGGAGCCATGCCTCTGAGTTGGGTGATGGACGCGGTGACCGCCACGAAGCTGACCCTGTCTTGCTCATCGATGAAAAATTCGATCTTATCCCCGGTGCTCAGTTTAAGCCGGTCGCGGATGGGCTTTGGAATCGTCAATTGACCCTTGGAGGTGATCGTAGATATCATTATCCTTACCTATTTCGATTAATCTTACTTTAAGGTAAGGAATAAATAGTGAAAAAGCAAGGACTTTTTTGTTCTGCCTGGGCTTTCGAATTATTTGCCCAGAGGACAGTCGGATACCCAGAATACTCCTTTTTGTTAAAATTTTCCTTGTTTCTTTAAGAAAAATTCTTATTATTCTATAAAATCAAACGGTTATGATGATCTTATTCATCGTCCACGCATGCACGATAATCGGTCTTGAAGGATACGGCATCTTCCCCGTATTCTGATCGGTTCTCATCGCGGCGTCTGGCCGGTGAGGGACCTGGTGTATCTGTGTGCGAGAGGGCATCTGCACCGGTTGAATCGGTACTCTTCGTGCCATTGTTGGAGACATACTCGTGCCTGCGGTTCAACGAAAAACATCCCGTTTTAGTAAATTCAAACATGCCCTCCTGAAGAAGCGCTCGGCCAAGGGCGGGATTGTTCTGCTGATGGTTCTGTGTTTTGTGTACGGCATTTTTGTCGGACGCTTTCATTTCAATGATAGCGTACATTACTGGTGACCTTTTATTAAGAGTATGAGGCATTGAAAA
>CAZTKR010000083.1:0-12491 GCA_964614115.1 uncultured bacterium
GGCGTCGGAGAATACGTTTCATATTGCACAAGGGCCCAACGATTGTCTGTTCGTTTATCCCCGTGAGATTTTCATGCATACGGCCGCTAAATTGGAATTGAAATATGGCTCGCTGGCAACATCCGACGAAGAGAGACGGTACTTTCTAGAGATGATGGCCGATGCCCATCCGGCACGATGCGACCAGCAAGGTAGGATCATCGTACCCCAGGATCACCTGGCCTACGCCAAGATAAAAGCCGAAGTCCTGATCATCGGCGTTCTTAACAAGATGGAATTATGGAACCCGAAACGCTTCGAGGCTTTCATCAAGGACAGCCGACTCAGTAAGAAAGAGCGGGTGAAACGGTTTGGAGGAGCCGATAGGGAATAAGCGCGAGGCGAGAGAGGCATATCAGAAGAGGCCGCAACATAGGTTGATTCATTGATGCGAACGTCTAGATGTACTAAAAACCAATTCTGTGATGGAAATCCTACCCAATTACAGGATAATCCGCCGTTTGCTCGTAATGCACCCGGAAAAAATAATTCATTTTTTACTTGACTTTTGATAAAATATTTATTTAATTAGTGGTGAAAAATCCCAACTATTCCCATATTATCCCAAATTATCCCAGGGATAGCGCGATGGAATCCAGTCAAGTAAATGTTGAATCTAAGATTTGTTTCGCCGGCAAAGCTACGAAGTCGGTCGATAATAAACGAAGGGTGAATATCCCAGCGTATTTTGTGAATCAGATTTCCAGTAAAGCATTCCATATCACACGCGGGCAGGACAAGAATCTGTTCGTCTACCCCAAGGAAATTTTTTATCAAAAGGCAGCCAAATTGAATTTGCACTATGGTTCCAGAGGGGAGGTGGAAAAAGAAAAGCGGTTGTATTTCCTGGAAACGATGGCCGATGCCAAAGAGGTGCAATGCGATCAGCAGGGCAGGATCATGATACCCCAGGAGTTCCTCGATTATGCCAATATAAAAGAAAGCGTACTGATTATCGGTGCTTTTGATAAACTGGTTTTATGCAATCCGGATATTTTTAAACAGTTTATAAAGTCGAGCCAATTTACAGAACAGGATCGAGTGACCCAATTCGGTTGGGCCGACAGAGAAGAGTAGAGAAGGGTAGAAAAGGGTAGAAGCGGGGTGCTTGTTCGATGTGTTTTCACACGCCCGTACTCGTCGACGAAGCGATGGGGCTGTTGATCACGAATCCATCGGGCATATACGTCGACGCAACGGCGGGAGGTGGCGGACACAGCGAAGCCATTCTTCGAAGACTCGATGATAAGGGAAGGCTTATCGGTATAGACAGGGATAGAGAAGCCATTGCCTTTTGCTGGGATAAATTGCAGTCTGACGAGCCGCGAGTCAGGTTTGTTCATGGAGATTTTAAAACCATGGATCGGGTGCTTTCCGATTTAAGTATAAATAGGATAGACGGTTTCTTTTTGGACCTGGGCGTGTCCTCTCATCAACTGGAGCGTCCTGAGAGAGGATTTAGTTACCTGACCGACGGACCGCTGGACATGCGTATGGACGATGCTTCCACTCTTACGGCCAGTGATGTGATCAATGGGTACAAGGAGGCTGATTTAACGGATATTTTTATCCGATACGGGGAAGAGCGCCACGCACGACGGATCGCCCGTAAAATCGTTGAAAAAAGAAAAAAAGGCGCGATTGAGACCACGACCCAACTCGTCGAAGTGGTTGCACGAACGGTACCCTATCGGTACCGGATCAAGACGCTTTCCCGGGTCTGGCAGGCCTTGCGGTTTGAAGTGAACAGTGAATTAGACCAGCTCCGGGTCGGGCTGGAGAAGGCGTATTCCTTCCTCAAGATCAAAGGCCGAATCGTGGTTATCTCTTACGAGTCCCTGATGGATCGCATGGTGAAACGGTTTTTTCGGGGACAACGTCCTGATTTCTCTCGAGCAGAAGAGCCGATATCTCGACCCGGATATAAGTTACATATGCTTACCCGTCGGATTATTCGACCCACAGAAGAGGAAATCAAGCGGAATCCCCGGTCCAGGAGTGCCCGTTTACGAGCGGCTGAAAAGGTGGATGAGTCGAAAGGAAATAAATAGAAACCCTTAATTTATTGTAACTTATCGGATATGGCAAGGAAACGAAGAAAAAGTCAAATATATCGTAAGCAACGGACGAGGCTCTCTTTTTACGGTGGATTGATTCTGATGATGGGATTCTTTTCTGTTGCGTTGATTGTGTTCTATCTCTGGGGCAAGGTCCAAGTCGACTTTGTCCTGAGAGAGAATCAGCAACTCGACAGGAAAAAGAAATCGGTAGAACGTGTGGTCGACGACCTTCGCATTCAAGTGGATGCCTTGAAACGCTATCAAAGAATCGTAGAACTGGCCAAAGAACAGGGCATGGAATTCCTGTCGGCTTCTCAGCTCGATGAGTTGACAGTAGACTTAAACAATGTGGAAGACCATCGTCGTATCGAGGATTCGGACGTTCGTTATGCCGGTTTTGTGTGGTTGAATCACCTTCCTAAAAGAGAAAAAATAGACTGAATTGTCGATGATGGGAAGAAGGAACAATAGAACGCACTGGAACGACGAAAGGATGGTCGAGGGAAGAAGGCTCCGCCTGTTGGGCGTGCTTTTTTCATTCTTTATCCTGATCATACTGTACCGTGCATTCACGTTTCAGGTACTGGACAGGGAGCCCTGGAATAAAATAGCACCGGATCAACACCAGCGACGTGTTTGTCTGATGGCCGAGCGAGGGATCATCTATGATCGGAAGAAACAAATCCTTTCCATGGATATGGAAACGGTGTCCCTGGCCATGGATCCATCCCAGGTAGAGGACGTGAGAGGCGCTGCCTCGATTCTCTCGGAGGTTCTGGGGGAAGAGCCCGACTCGTACCACAAGGATTTAGAGGAAAAAAACGATAAACATTTCATCTGGATAGATAGAGACATCACGGAAAATCAGAAGCAATTGCTCATCGACTCCAAGCTGCCCGGTTTTATATTCTTGCAAGGCCGGAAGCGGGTGCACCCTTATCAGGATTTGGCAAGACAGGTTTTGGGCATCGCCAACGCTGAGCATCGGGGGGTTGGTGGAGTAGAGCAAGCTTGTGAGCATATACTCCAGGGCGAGGACGGCTGGGCGATCTATCAGAGGGATGGGCTTAACCGGAATTTTATGTCCATCGATTATCCCCTCCGAGAGCCTATGGATGGCAGTCATGTGGTGTTAACCATCGATCATCTGTACCAAACCATCGTGGAGGAAGAGCTCAGAAGGGGAGCCATCCGCCACAAGGCCAAAGCCGGTTCTGCCGTCCTATTGGATCCGTTCACCGGAGGAATCTTGGCCATGGCATCGGTTCTGAGAGACACGAGATCGTCGGACAAACCCGGCATCAATGAATTCTTGCGAAATCAGGCTGTACAGGTGGATTTTGAGCCGGGATCGACATTCAAGATCGTGACGGCGGCAGCCGCGTTGGAAGAAGGGATTTTCCAACCGAATTCTCTCGTCCATTGCGAGAACGGAACGTATCGTCTGGCGGATCATACGATTCATGATCACCAAAAGGCCTATTCCTGGTTAACGCTGAGTCGGATCGTGGAAGTATCGTCCAACATCGGCATGGCTAAGATCGGGAAAAAGCTCGGCAATAAAACGTTGTATAAATATATTCAGAATTTTGGATTTGGGAATCGGACGGGCATCGAACTGCCCGGAGAAGCTTCGGGCATTCTACGACCCGTCTACCACTGGACCGATTTTTCCACAGCCGTGATTTCATTCGGGCAAGAGATTTCAGCCACAACGCTTCAGATGGCTTTGATGACGTCCGTGGTAGCCAACGGCGGAGAGCTAATGCGGCCCCAGATCATCAAATCCCTACTCGACAGGGAAGGAAGGCATGTCAAGACCTTTTCACCCCAGGTCATCCGAAGGGTCATTTCCCAGCGTACGGCAAACCAGTTGACATCGATTCTGCAGGGCGTTGTCTTGAAGGGTAACGGAATGGAAGCAGACGTGGAAGGCGTTCGCGTGGCCGGGAAAACGGGGACGGCACAAAAATCGATTCCCGGTTATAAAGGGTACTATCCCGGTGCTTACGTGAGTTCTTTTGTCGGATTTTGGCCGGCAGAGGCACCCATGTTTGTACTGGTCGTCGTCCTGGATGAGGCGAGGCAGTTGTACTGGGGTGCCACGTCGGCTGCGCCTGTGTTTTCCCGTATCGTTTCGAGAATGATCGGTCTGCCCATGACGCCCCGAACGCCTCCCGGCCAAGAGAAACAAGACCGAGATGGAAAGAAGCGTTTTGTGTTCACCAGTTTCGAAGAAGACAGAGAGCCTCTGCCTAAGAAAAACCGGAACAATCCCCGGTCAAAGCCATCGCCCTATCACGTACCCGATCTCGTGGGCCTCAGTCTGCGTGAGGCACTGCTTAGGCTGGGTGCCATGGGCATCGAAGCACGGGTTCAGGGGAGCGGTGTCGTCGTGGCCCAAGACCCTGAACCCAACACGAGAATAGAGAAGGGCACCGTGTGCCGATTAACATGCAAGGAATACCGCGCTGAGAGGACGCGCCGTTGATGAAACTCGAGGCCCTGATGCAGGACATCGTACCCATACCCGATGGAATGGAAGTCCCCCACTCAGTGACGGGGATTGCCATCGATTCCCGACAAACGCAGCCGGGGAATGTATTTGTTGCCATCCGGGGATTCGAGGCCGACGGTCACAATTTTGTGGACGATGCAATCGCTCATGGCGCCGGTATTGTGGTTGTGGAAAAAGAGGTGGATGATAAATCCGTGCCCGTTCTTCGGGTGAAAGATACTCGAAAGGCCGTCGCCAGGATGGCGCGCCGTTTTTACAGAGCCCCGGACCAGGAACTCCGACTCATCGGCGTCACGGGCACCAACGGAAAGAGCACGGTCACGTTTCTGCTCGAGTCGATTCTGAATTCTGCAGGGACAAACACCGGGTTGCTGGGTACGATGCTCTACAGATGGAAGGGGCATAACGAAACGGCTGCTCGAACGACACCCGACAGCGTCGATATGTATCGGTTGTTGAGGATGATGCGAGACGACGGTGTCGATGCAGCGGTCATGGAAGTGTCTTCTCACGCTCTGGCCCTGGATCGTGTACTGGGCATGACCTTTGATGCGGCCGTGTTCACGAATCTCTCCAGGGATCACCTGGATTTTCATCCATCTGTGGATGCGTACAGACAGGCCAAGGCCAAGCTTTTTCGCATGATCGCATCGGGGGGATGCGGGGTGATCAACGGTGACGACCCGGCTGGCGAGTGGATGCAGAAGGCGGCTCTTGAGAGAACTGTCACCTACGGAGAAAAGAACGCGAACGTGGATTATCGCATCGTCGATATTCATGCAGAAGGGGAGGGCACGTCGTTTATCATCGTCACGGATGGTGTTCAGATACCTTTTACGACCTTCCTTCGTGGCAGGTTCAACGTGATGAACAGTGTCGCAGCAGTCGTCACGGGTTTGGAGATGGCGTTGGATCAACGGGCCATCCAAGACGGCCTGCGAGCCGTCCGGAATGTCAGGGGCCGAATGGAGACGTTTGACTCGAATCGGGGATATCGAATCGTCGTCGATTATGCCCACACGCCCGAAGCGCTGGAGAATGTCTTAGTCACAACGCGGGAATTTACAGAGAAGCGACTCATCGTCGTGTTCGGCTGCGGAGGCGACAGGGATCGAGGCAAGCGCCCGCAGATGGGGCGGATTGCAGCCGAACTGGCGGATATTGTTTTCGTGACGTCCGATAATCCGCGACGGGAGGAGCCTCAGAGCATTGTCGAAGATATCCTGAAGGGCATCCAGACACGGAAGGATGTAGTCGCACTCGTCGACCGGAAAGAGGCCATTCATCGGGCTCTGGACGAGGCCGGTCCTGGTGATACGGTTTTAATCGCCGGGAAGGGGCATGAGACGTATCAAGAGATCGGAGTGAAGCGGTATCCCTTCGACGACCGTGCTGTGGCCGGAGCGTATCTCAACCTTGAGAAGGAGGCCTAGGTGGATCTCACCCTGGGTGAAATCGCCGATCTTCTGGACACCTCGCAGAAGCTGGATCGTTCGATCTCTGTTGGTGGTGTATCCACCGATTCCCGGTTGCTGAAGGCCGGTATGCTCTTCTTTGCCCTTCGAGGGGAGCATTATGACGGCCATACATTTATCGAAAATGTTTTTCAGAAAAAGGCTTGCGGGGTGGTGGCGGATCGAGCGTGGCTGGCTGCCCAACACACGGAATATGCCGGTCCCGTTTTTTCTGTACCCGATTCCTTGACAGCACTTCAGGATGTGGCCGCGTATTACCGTAAAAAATTGGAGATCCCTGCTATCGCCGTGACAGGCACCAACGGAAAAACAACGACCAAGGAGATGATTGCCGTGGTTCTCGGCACAAAATACAGGGTCGTGAAATCCCAAGGAAATTTGAATAATCATATCGGCGTGCCTCTCAGCATATGTTCGTGGAACACCAGGGCAGAGGCCGCTGTGATGGAAATGGGTGCTAACCATTTCGGGGAGATTAAACGGCTGTGTACCGTTGCCCGACCCACACACGGCGTTATCACGAACATCGGGAAGGGACATCTGGAATTCTTCGGCGATTTGGACGGTGTGGCCAGAGCCAAGGGGGAGCTCCTGGAGTTCCTGGCAGACTCCGGTACGGCTTTCTTAAACGGAGACGATCCGTACCTTTCCCATCGCAAGAATGTGGTGAAAACGACCATCACGTACGGATGCTTTTCCGGATGCGATGTCAGGGCCGAAGACCTGGGCTGCGACGAACACGGCTTCCCTCGAATGCGGATTGAGGATAGAGTCATCCGAATTTCAGTTCCGGGTGGGTTTAACGTATACAACGCACTGGCTGCCGTGGCTGTAGGCCGCGCTTTCGATGTGTCCATAGATGATATGCATCAGGCTCTGGAGGGTTATCGAACCATCGATCGGAGGATGGAGGTATTCACCCTGTCGGGTGTGACGGTTTTGAACGATTCCTACAATGCCAATCCCTCCTCCATCGATCAGTCGTTGAAAACGCTGAAGTCACTCGCCCATAGCGGCCGCAAGATCGTTGTTTTAGGAGACATGCTGGAGTTGGGAGACGTCAGCGAGAAAGAGCATTGCCAGGTTGGGGAGTGGGTATATCAGATGGGCATGGATATTTTTTTTAGCGTCGGCCCCGAGATGAAAAAGGCTGCCGAGTGTGCCAAGGGGTTGGGAATGAAATACGTTCACTATTTTTCATCGAAGGAAGCGTTGATCGACTCCTTGGTGAATGCTGTACAGGAAGCGGATGTGGTCTTAGTCAAGGGCAGCCGCGGCATGGTCATGGAAGCGGTTGTGGAAGGATTGAGGAAAGGACTGAAAAATAAAGCAGGGAGGGAATGAATGCTCTATCATTTCCTGTATCCGTTGCGGATCGATTTTATCGGATTTAACCTGCTGGGATATATTACCGTTCGAGCAGCGGCGGCTTCGGTGACGGCTCTCATCGTTACGTTTCTCGTCGGCCCCCGGATTATCCGATGGCTGAAACGAAAACAGCTCGGTGAGGAGATTCGCGAGGAAGTACCGGAAACCCACAAGAAAAAGGCCGGAACCCCCACGATGGGAGGCCTCATCATTCTCTGTGCCGTCCTGATTCCCGTGATCCTGTTCGCCCGGTTGGATAATCACTACGTGCAGTTGATGATTGCAGCCACGCTCTGGATGGGAGCGGTCGGTTTCTTGGACGATTTTTTAAAAGTCGTGAAGAAATATCCCAAGGGATTGATAGGTCGCTATAAATTGGTGGGACAAATCCTGTTCGGCCTGGTCGTCGGCCTGGTTGTGACGTTTTCTTCCGAGTATGAGGGTGTACACTGGTACAGCAGCGTGCCCTTTTTCAAGAATCTCATGATCAACTTTGGCGTGCTTTACATTCCGATGGTTATTTTTGTGATAACGGGAACGTCCAATGCCGTCAACTTAACAGATGGTCTGGATGGGCTGGCCATCGGACTTGTGGGTATTGCGGCCCTGGCCTGGGCCGGGATGAGTTATGTCACGGGGCGTGTGGATTTTAGCCGGTATTTAAATATAATCTATCTGGAAGGTGCCGGTGAACTGACTGTGTATTGTGCCGCTCTCATCGGCGCATCCCTGGGCTTTCTCTGGTTCAACAGTCATCCTGCCTCGGTGTTCATGGGCGACACGGGTGCTCTGGCTCTGGGAAGCGCCCTGGGCACTCTGGCCGTCCTGCTAAAAAAAGAACTGCTTCTGCTGCTGGTCGGAGGCGTGTTTGTGGCTGAAATCGTGTCGGTCATCATCCAGGTGGTTTCCTTTCGCTGGCGGGGTAAGCGCGTATTCAAGATGGCACCCCTGCATCACCATTTTGAACTCCTGGGCTGGCCCGAAGAGCGGGTGGTGGTCCGATTCTGGATCGTGGGCATATTGCTGGCTCTTCTCAGTCTGGGAACGTTCAAGGTTCGATAGGAAGATTTCTGGAGTGGATGTTGGGTAAACGCATTTCTGACATTCGGGGCAAGAAGTGGACGGTCTTAGGGGCTGCCAGAAGCGGTGTGGCTGTAGCCGGCTTGTTGAAACGGCACGGTGCTGATGTTTTCCTGAGCGAGATGGCCCCACGAGAAGAGAAACGAGACGAAGCCGGTATCCTAGAAAGGAACGGCATTGCATCCGAATTCGGGGATCATTCAAAACGAATCCTCGATGCCAGCGGGGTTGTCGTCAGTCCGGGTATTGCCCTGTCGAATTCGGTCATGCAGATGATCGAAGATGCGGGAATTCCGGTATGGAGCGAGATCGAAGTGGCCTCGTGGTTTTGCGATGCGCCCATGATTGCTGTAACCGGATCCAACGGAAAATCGACGACCACGGCCTTGATGGGGTACATGTTCAGCAGCGCCGGAAGGCCGTGTGTGGTGGCGGGAAATATCGGACAGCCGTTTTCGGATTATGTGGAACGTATCGAACCGGAAGGTGTGGCTGTACTGGAGATCAGCAGTTTCCAGCTGGAAACCATAGACGCGTTCCATCCCAGCATCGCCGTATTCTTAAACCTGACCCCCGACCATCTGGATCGTCACGGCACGATGGAAGCGTACGGCAGGCTGAAAGCCCGAATTTTCGAGAACCAGGTCGCATCCGATTACCTGGTCTATAATGGATTGGATGAGAAAGTCGTGGAATGGGCAAAAAGTGCCAGGAGTGAACGCGTTGTTTTCGGCGTCGAAGCCGACTCGTTAAAGTGCGGGTATGTTCACCAGGGAATGCTGACCATGCAACTCGGACAGAAGCCGGAGGCCATTTGTTCCGTAGATTCCATGAGTCTGCGAGGCGATCACAACGTATCCAATGCGCTGGCGGCTGCGCTGGCTGCACGTTTGATGGGGACCGCTGGTAATGCCATCGCCCAGGCGCTTCAAACGTACCGGGCTTTGCCTCACCGGATGGAATTCGTAAGAACGGTGGACGGTGTTGATTGGGTGAACGATTCCAAGGCGACCAACGTGGATGCTGTCTGGTATGCTTTGGGAAGTTTTTCAACACCCGTGATCCTGATTGCAGGGGGCCGGGATAAGGATGCCGATTTCAGGTTGCTCAGAGAGCGTGTGGGGGAGAGGGCTCGAAGCGTTGTTCTGCTGGGTGAAGCGGCCGATAAACTGAAGGAGGCTTTGCAGGGTGTCTGCCCGCTGATCCGTGTCAATACCCTAGAAGAGGCCGTGCAGAAGGCCAAAGAGGTCGCTCAGCCTCACGATGTGGTGCTTCTTTCGCCCGCATGTGCCAGTTTTGATATGTTCAAGAATTTTGAAGACAGAGGAGATAAGTTCAAAGCATTGGTGGAGCGACTCTGATGGGCGAGGGACAAAGCAAAGGTGTCGACCGGATATTACTGGGTGTCGTAGTCGTGCTTTTGATTATCGGACTGCTGATGGTGTACAGCGCCAGTTCATTCCGGGGAGCCGAGAAGTACCACGACCCGGCCCGTTTCGTGAAGAATCATTTTCTGCGAGTGGTCATAGGGGCGGTTCTCCTTCTGGTCACATGGAAGATAGATTACCGTCGTTATCGGCTGATAACGCCGATGCTGCTCCTCGTTATGACATTGCTTCTGGTGGCCGTATTGTTCGGTCCGGCGTTTCAGGGAAGCCGTCGGTCGTTCATGATACTGGGCAAGCAGTTTCAACCCTCGGAGTTTATGAAGTTGACGCTGATCCTGTACCTGGCTGCGGTTTATGCCAGGGGCCGAGATTCGTTTGCTCATCAGGGGCAAGCACTCACGGTGCATTATGTGATCGTCCTATTCATCGTAGGACTGGTCTTCATCGAACCCGATCTGGGTACGGCACTGGTGCTTTTTTTCATCGGATATTCGATGTTTTTCCTGGCGGGTGTGTCCTGGTTCCGGCTGTCCAAGATGGCTCTGGCCATCGTTCCGCTGGTTTCGCTCGGCATTGCGATTTTTGAGTACCAGAGACAACGTCTGGTGGATTACTGGGAAGCTTTCTCCGGTTCGGGTCCGATGAGCTATCAGGTAAAGCAGTCGATCATCGGGCTGGCCCATGGCGGTATGACGGGGTTGGGGTATGGCGCAGGAAAGCAGAAGCTTTATTTCCTCCCCGAACCTTTTTCAGATTTCATACTGGCCAGTTACGGCGAGGAATTCGGATTTTTGGGCATATTCGTGCTTTTTTGCTTAATGATCATCCTTCTCTGGAGAGGTGTACACATCGCATTGCATGCGCCCGACCGATACGGCTATCTCCTGGCCGGGGGCATCACGGGCATGATCTTAATCAACACACTCGTGAATGCCGGCGTCGTGGTCAATCTATTCCCGACCACAGGATTGCCGTTCCCATTCCTGAGTTATGGAGGATCGTCTCTCTTTGTTCACCTCATGGGTGTGGGTATGCTTTTGAATATTTCGTCGAAGAGCGGTGTTCCTTACAGGGAATATACAGCGTATAGAGCCCGGTGGGCAGAATGGATGGGACGATGAAGATGGTGCTGACAGGCGGAGGAACAGGCGGTCATCTGTATCCAGGATTGGCGGTGGCTCAGGAAGTGAAGGATCGTCTTCCCTGTCAGATACTCTTCATTGGAACGAATAGAGGTCTGGAAGCACAGGTCGTTCCCCAGAAAGGTTACGCGTTCCGTACGGTCTGGATTCGGGGGCTGCAAAGAGGAAGATTCTTGAAAAATATTGTATTTCCCGTACGTATGCTCGTTTCTCTGATTCAGGCGTTGTTCATCGTCGGGCGCTTTCATCCCGATGTCATCGTGGGCACGGGAGGATACGTGAGCTGGCCTGTTCTTTCGGCAGGGTTGCTGCTGGGAAAACGAACCGTCATCCAGGAGCAAAATCGCGCACCCGGTCTTGTGACACGCGTCCTAGCGCCCTTCGTCGATTCGGTGCATGTGAGCTTCGAGGATTCGAAACGATTTTTCAAGAAGACATCGAATGTGCATGTGAGCGGGAATCCCACGAGGAACGATTTAGAGGGTTGGAGTAAGGAGCAAGGGTACAGTCATTGGCATTTGGAATCTAAACGGACGACACTGTTCATCTTCGGCGGCAGTCAGGGAGCACTGTCGATAAATCGGGCGATGCTGGACCTTCTCCAAGATCTGATGAACCATACAGATGTTCAGCTCTTATGGGCCACGGGCCCACGCTGGTTCGATGAGTTACAGAGGAAAACTGAAACATATCGCAATCGCGTCAGAGTCCATCCCTACATTCAAGAGATGGGCATGGCCTATGCTGTATGCGACCTGGTGGTTTGCCGGGCCGGGGCAACGACGGTGGCAGAAATCACTCGCCTGGGCATCCCTGCCGTGTTCATTCCGTTTCCCGGTGCGGCCGGGGGGCATCAGACGGAGAATGCCCAGGTATTGGTTCGAGCCGGAGCGGCCGGGATGGTGCTGGAGGAGGAAATCCCATCGGGTAAATTACGGGACGTCGTTCTTGACTTACTGAAGAAACATTCGTCTCGACGCGCATTGGCAAAACGAGCCAAGGAGTTCGGAAGACCGGAAGCCGTCAAAATCATCGCCGATGACATCATAGAAAAAGGAACTTTATCGTGAATACCAAACCGTATTTCCTTATTGCAGAGAGTGAATGTATCATCGCCGCTTATCTAAAAAGTATTCTCGAGGGTATGGGCTTCTCACGGTTTAATATCGCTGATTCGTTCGAAGAAACCATGCGGACGCTCGACAAAAAACGGACGGATATGGTCATCTTCGATACGGCCTTGAATGGGTGTAACGACGGCGCTCGCACAGCGACGCTCATCAGCAAGATGTACGACATCCCCGTCATCCTGCTGAATGATTTTGATGATCAGGAGCTGATACCTTATCAGAAATTGTACGATGCTTTTTTCTCGATATCCAAGCCTTCAAGACAATCCCACGGCGCCTCGGGCAGATCGG
>CAZTKR010000083.1:12501-14049 GCA_964614115.1 uncultured bacterium
GGGAGAGGAAGAATCAGAGTAAGAGTACACCCGTGATATCATCTTATGAATTAGAGCAGAAAAGTGTCTTAGAGCTGACCTCTATGGGGGTCTAGATATGGATTCAGTATTAGAAAGATTAGATTCACACACGAGAGACGGATTATTTGTTAATGATTTAGGTCTAATGCAAGGAGCAACGTTATTTACAATAAACTTTTAGGTCGAACGCGTCGAATCCATTTTGTGGGAATCGGCGGTGTGGGAATGAGCGGAATCGCTGAAGTCCTGTTGAATCTGGGATTTTCTGTGAGCGGTTCCGACCGTCAGCTCACTTCTATCACGGATCACCTAAGCGAGATGGGTGCCAGTGTTCATGCCGGACACAACGGGGAGCTCGTGAAGGGTGTCGATGTTGTCGTGATTTCATCGGCCGTAGGTATGGACAACGTTGAGGTGAAAGCTGCCTTGGATGCCAAGATACCGGTCATACGGCGTGCAGAGATGCTGGGGGAGCTGATGCGCATGAAACAGGGTTTGGCTGTGGCCGGAACCCACGGAAAGACGACGACTACGTCCATGATAGGCCTTGTGCTTCAAGAAGGGGGATTCGATCCGACGTTGATTGTCGGTGGAAAAGTAAAATCGATAAAAAGCACGGCCAGGCTGGGAGAGGGGGATTATTTGGTGGCAGAAGCCGACGAGTTCGACCGCTCGTTTCTCCAGCTCACGCCGAGGTTGGCCATCATCACCAATATCGAAACGGAGCACCTGGACTGTTACCGTGATCTGGATGAGATAAAATCGACGTTCGTGACGTTTGCCAATAAAGTGCCTTTCTACGGAGCTATCATCATCTGTTTGGATGAACCGTCCCTGCAGGAGATCATGCCGAGGCTCGAACGCCGGGTCATTACCTATGGAACGACACCTCAAGCCGAGGTTCGGGGTATCGATCCGGTCTACGATGCGTCGAACACGGAATTCACGGCTCTCTGGGGCAATGAAAAGCTGGGTACGTTAAAGATCCAACTTCCGGGTTTCCATAATATGAAGAACGCATTGGCCGCCCTGGCCGTCGCCATCGAACTGGAGATCCCCTTTGACGTCGTGATAAAAGCGTTGGAAGAATTCACCGGTGTCCACCGTCGTTTCGAGATCAAGGCCGATGTGAAGGGGATTCTGATTGTCGATGATTATGCGCACCATCCCACAGAGATCAAAGCGAGTCTGAAAGCAGCACAGAACGGATGGGATCGTCGGATTGTGGCAGTTTTTCAGCCCCATCTCTATTCCAGAACCCGGGACTTTTTCCACGATTTTGGACATTCGTTCTTCGATGCCGACATCCTGATTGTCACCGATATCTATCCGGCCAGAGAAGAGAAGATTGCAGGGGTGACGGGTGAGCTTGTGGCCAACGAGGCCATGGCTCTGGGGCATCGCCATGTTGTCTACATTCCCGATATGGAAGATGTGACCGATTATTTGATGAAAAACGTCCGGGAAAACGATTTGGTGATTACGCTGGGTGCCGGCGATATCTGGAACGTCGGTGAGACATTGAAG
>CAZTKR010000084.1:0-13904 GCA_964614115.1 uncultured bacterium
TCGATGAGGACGGCCTTCTTGAAAACCTCCCGTTTTTCTGAAAGAATGGCCTCGCTGATTTCCCGGATGGCAATGTAAATCCGGCTGATTAAGGGAATCTTGGTAACAACGTGATCCCCCAGCACGATAAATTTCTTACCAATATAATTCCGCGCAAAGACTCCGGTGAGCAGTAGTAGGATGAAAAAAGCGAGAAGGCCAAGGCCGGGAATCGGCGTGTCCAGATGCGTCAGCCCGATTTGTTCAACCAAAAACCGCGTGATCGTATCTTTCAGAAGGCCGTCCAGAATGCGAAACAGATGGTAGAAGATGTAAATCGTCAGCGTGATGGGAGCAAGAACCAGGAGTCCAGCCAGAAGCGTTTTTCGAATCTCATTCCACATGTCCCCTCTCCTTGGGGACGACGCGGTACACGTTCTCGTCTTTTTTTGCCATGCCGTATTGCTCCCGGGCAATTTTTTCTATTTGCTCAGGATCGTTGAGCTTGTCTTTTTCCTCTTCCAGCTTCTTTTTTTCTTCCTGCAGGGATTCCAGTTCCTGCTGCAATCGTTTTCTTTCCTGCCGGATTCGATAATGCTGTATAAAACCCCGCTTTCCTGTAGACAAAACCAAGAGGAGGGTAAGAAAGAGCAGTAAAAAAAGTACACCGACCCTCCTCTTGCTGTGATTGGCCCTTCTCTTCATCGTATAGCTAACCGTTACGATTCATTTCTTCAAGGCTCGCATACCGTAATAAACTGCCGTCTCTCCCAACTCTTCCTCGATACGGAGAAGCTGATTGTACTTGGCCACGCGTTCGCTGCGGCATGGAGCACCCGTCTTGATTTGACCGCCGCCCGTAGCAACGACGAGATCGGCAATGCTTGTATCCTCGGTCTCGCCGGAACGGTGCGAAACCATCCAGGTATAGCCGTGGTAATTGGCCAAATCGATGGTCTCCAACGTCTCGGTGAGGGTGCCGATTTGATTGAGTTTGATGAGGATTCCGTTGGCCACTCCTTTGTCGATACCCATTCGGAGGCGTTCCCTGTTGGTTACGAAAAGATCGTCCCCGATCAACTGGATTTTTCCTCCCAGTTTATCGGTCATGATCTTCCAGCCTTCCCAATCGTCCTCGGCCATCCCGTCTTCGATGGAAAAAATGGGATACTTGGTTACGAGGTTGGCATAGTAGTCCACCATTTCTTCGGGTGTCAGCTCCTTCTTCTCGGAAGCCAGGATATAACGCATTTTCCCCGAATCAAAAAAGGAACTGGCCGCAGGGTCCAAGCATACGTAAAAGTCTTCTCCTGGCTTGTATCCAGCCCTCTCTACAGCGTTCAGAATCACCTGCAGTGCTTCTTCGTTCGACTGTAAATTTGGGGCAAATCCACCTTCATCACCGATTCCTGTGGTGTATCCCTTCTCGTTCAGCACTTTTTTCAGATGATGATACACTTCGGCAGCCATTCGGTAGGCTTCCGTGTACGAAACCGCACCCAACGGTGCAATCATAAATTCCTGTAAATCCACGTTGTTGTCGGCATGGGCTCCACCGTTCAGCACGTTCATGCAGGGAACTGGGAGTATACGGGAGCCCACACCACCGATGTATCGATACAGAGGCAGTCCGACAAACTCGGCTGCGGCTTTCGCGATAGCCAACGAGACGCCGAGGATAGCATTGGCTCCGAGCTGGGATTTATTGGGTGTCCCGTCGAGTTCGATTAGAATCTGATCGATTTCTGCCTGGTAGAGGGCATCCTCACCGATGACCTCCTCGGCAATCGTATCGTTCACATTGCTGACGGCTTTGGTCACTCCCTTGCCGAGAAAACGGCTCTTGTCGCCATCCCGGAGCTCCACAGCTTCGTGTTCACCCGTCGAGGCTCCCGATGGGACAGAGGCACGACCCAGAATGCCGCTCTCCAAGATGACATCCACCTCCACGGTAGGATTACCGCGGGAGTCCAGAATTTCTCTCGCTTGGAGGTCGATTATCGTTGACATAGTTACCTCCTTACTGAAACATGTTATAAGCCTCGCAGACTTTTATTTTAGAACACATATCGGTTGCAATGGGTGTGAATCATTCAGACCGTACTGCGATTTTACGGTCTTCCGATGCAGAAATATTCAAAACCCATATCCCGCATCTTGTTCGGGTTGTACACATTGCGACCGTCAAATACAACTGGGCGATTCAGCGTTGATTTAATCTTCTCAAAATCAGGTTCGCGATATTCCAGCCATTCCGTCACCAAAATCAAACCGTCGCTTCCTTTTAAAGCATCATAATTGTCATCGCATAGGGTGACAATCTTATCCAATCCCAACCGGCGGGCTTCATCCATAGCCGCGGGATCATGCGCCTGGATCTTGGCACCCCTATCGTGAAGCTCTTGAACGATAACCCGAGACGACGCCTCGCGCATATCATCGGTCTTGGGCTTAAAACTAAGACCCCAGATGGTGAATGTTTTTCCTGAAATATCGTTATTGTAAAATTTCAAAATCTTGGGGATGAGTACTTTCTTCTGATCTTCGTTGACATCCTCTACGGCGGTAAGGACCCGTAACGGGAAGTCATACTCCTTGGCCGTACGGATAATCGCTTTCACATCCTTGGGAAAACATGACCCTCCGTATCCAACGCCCGGGAAGATGAAGGAGTATCCGATCCGACTGTCGGAACCGATGCCTTTACGCACTTTTTCGACGTCTGCACCCACCCGATCACAGAGATTGGCCATTTCGTTGATGAATGATATCTTGGTGGCCAGAAGCGAGTTGCTGGCATACTTGGTAAGCTCCGCACTCACTTCGTCCATGATGAGAATGGGATTACCCGTACGGACGAATGCCGAATACAGTTCCTTCATCGTCTCCGCTACTTCGGGATTGCTCGTACCCACGACGACGCGGTCCGGATACATGAAATCATCGATGGCAGCACCCTCTTTTAAGAACTCAGGATTGGAAACCACATCCACGTCGATGTCGGTCTCTTTCTGAATCGCTTCCTTCACTTTACGTGCCGTGCCCACGGGCACGGTGCTCTTGTTCACCACAATCTTGGGTTCATTCATGTACTGTCCGATACTCTTGGCAACAGCCAATACATAACTTAAATCCGCCGACCCATCCTCATCCGGTGGCGTACCCACAGCAATAAATATTATACGCGAATTCTCTACGGTTTCCTTTATATCCGTCGAAAAGGTAAGTTTTCCATTCTTCACGTTTCTTTCGACCATAGCTTCCAGGCCAGGTTCATAAATAGGAATGATTCCTTCTCGTAGCCGTTTAATCTTGCTTTCATCCTTATCCATACAGATGACATGATTTCCTGCTTCCGCGAAACAAGCGCCTGCAACCAATCCAACATAACCGGATCCGATAACAGCTAACTTCATACAACCTCCTCGTTAATGAATATTGTGTAATGTGTGCGAAGGATGACGGATTTCATGCTCCTGTCATCCATTCAGTCATTTTATAAACATTTTTGCTCCAGCCCAGGCAAATAAAGCTCCGCTGGAGGAACAGAAGAAGTTTACCCAATCGTTATTCAGCCAGGAACGTCCCGAAACAAGCTGGGTGTGTTCTCCATCGCAGTGCACCTTCTTCTCGGTGATCTTATGACACGAGGGACACTGGTATTGAGCTTGAAGAGTGGCTCCCAAAACGCTGTCGACGATGCTCGCCAATAATCCTGCAGTCACGATAATCCAGAACGTTCGGCCCACCATGTCCAAGAGCAACGCCCCGGATGCCACCAACCAGCCGATAAGGACGATGATGGCCGATCCCACTAATCCGCTGAACAGCCCTAACAGGGTCACCCCCCCGGAGGAACCCGGTGGTACCTGCCGAAGCGTTCGAATCGATCTGGGAGGGATTGGTGAAAACACGCCGATCTCTGTAGCCCAGGTATCACTGTTCACAGCCGCCAACGCGCCCAGATAGGCGACAAACCAGACAGGGTTGGGATTGTAATTGTATAGAACCATGATCAGTCCGGCCACCGCTCCGTTTGCCAGGACTTGACCGATATCCCGGCGACTCGATTTTTCAAACATCAAGCCGAACTGGATCTTGTGGGCTTTCCCGATCTTGGAGAGCAGGCTGGAAATCAGAAAGAACGTCAAGATGGGTAATGCCCATACCCAGCCACCGACTCCAAAGATGAGCGTGGCCAGTAGAAACGTTCCCACACTCCCGCTGGCCGTCAAAAAACGAGCCCGATAGGATAGCAACGCCACCAGCAGAGCCAGCCCCAATCCGATGGACAACTGTATATTCGCCACGATAGGGTGGACAAGCATGAAACTCAGTACAAAGGCAGCCCCCATGGGCGCCGTGAGATTGTCCGATCCGCTGCTGGACAGGGCTTCCAGGGCCGTGGCCACCACAGCCGTGATCAAGGCAATCCAGCCGGCCAATAGCCAGCCCACAGTCAGGTTATCGATGTAGTCGACGAACGGGAGTCCGATGAATACGATGGCAAACGTAGTTATAAACATAACCGTCGAGCCTTCCCAAGACTTCTTGTCCCTGCCCAGATAAAATTCATGGGGATGCTTCAAGTTCTCGCCCATGATAGCGGCTGCCGCATCGGCCAGCGCCAGAATCAGCATGGAAAGCATCAGAACGGCCTTGTGGGATTGCCAGCAGGTCATCACTAATAAAAGAAAGGTCATCGGATAGAAAACCGTTCCATATGACCGTCTCTGTGTATCGTGCATGCCCTTCAGCTTACCCGACCGTACACCCATGTAATTCACGACAATAAAAATCACGGCCATCCAAATCAACGGACGGTTGGACTGAAAAAAAAACGGGGTAAAAAAGATCAGGACACCCGTAAGAATATGCACGAGTTTTCGGTTCACCTCCGGCGGCCATCCCAGGGCCACACGCGTCTTCTCCGCAGCGGCGATAAACAGAACGATTCCCAGGAAAAAACCACCGAAACGAATCCAGTCTCCTGTAGAAGCCGAAAACAGATATTCCAATATCCTTATCATATAAAATCTTGCCTGCCCATCATCAATACGATCAAATGCAAAGAGAACAAGAAAGATACAAAAACGTTAAAATAGACTGACCCCATTTAAAATACATTCTTGGACTCTATGTAATTCGTGTTCTCATTAGTCTATTAGATTACATATTTTTTCGCTGAAAATCAAGAATTTTATTTAATTTCATCTCTCAGTGTCCTTCATTTTGATATATCTCCCTTCGTGTTTTCAAATCCAAATCGGGATGAGAGTCAGGCCTTCATCATTATCCTGTTTGACATGCACGAGCATCATGGAAAACATTTGGGTCAACTTATCTCGAAGATATTCGATCTGTCCAGTTATGGCCGTATATAATCTATCCTTCGAGAAATATGTTCGGTAGCCGGCGGATAATGATGACGTCGGATGGACAGAAAAGTTTTTAATGCAAAGAGGGAATGGAAAATATGTTGCTATTGTTGCTCATGAAAGAACGACCGTCTTGATAAAGACTCCGCGTCATCAGGACATGCAGATTCTTTTTTTATCGATGGGATGGTGATAGGATTCCCGACTTCAGGATTTCGTGCTCGTCGGGACTGAAATGGCTTTCTGATCTGACATTTATCCCCCGACCGTGTACGAACTATGTCGGCTGGATTGTCTGTTTGCCAGCTTATGAGGCCTTGACATCGAGGAGTTCTTTTAAAAACTGACCCGTGTATGACTTTTTTTCGCTGGTGATTGCCTCAGGAGGCCCCTCAACCACGACGGTTCCGCCATCGTCTCCCCCTTCGGGCCCCAGATCGATAATCCAGTCGGCGGTCTTGATTACATCCGGGTTGTGTTCGATGATAGCCACAGAATTCCCCTTGTCCACGAGTCGATTGAGCACGGACAACAACATTTTGATATCCTCAAAATGGAGTCCAGTGGTCGGTTCATCCAGAATATAGAGGGTTCTGCCCGTGGACACTTTGGACAGTTCGGTTGAAAGTTTTACACGCTGGGCTTCACCACCGGAAAGCGTCGTCGCCGGCTGGCCGAGACGAATATAGCCCAGCCCGACATCAAACAGGGTTTGCAGCTTCCGTTTAATGGATGGGATGCGCTCGAAAAAATGGAGTGCCTCCTCCACCGTCATATCCAGAACATCGGCGATAGATTTCCCCCGGTATCTGACTTCCAAAGTCTCACGGTTGTATCGTGAGCCCTTACAGATTTCACAGGGCACGTAGACATCCGGTAGAAAATGCATCTCGATCTTGATGATGCCGTCGCCCTCGCAAGCTTCACACCGGCCGCCCTTTACGTTGAAGCTGAATCGTCCCGGCTTGTATCCTCGAATCTTGGCCTCGGGTAGCTGGGCGAACAGGTTCCGGATGAACGTGAAAACACCTGTATACGTGGCCGGATTGGAGCGTGGCGTCCGACCGATGGGAGACTGATCGATATCAATGACTTTATCGAGTTGTTCGATTCCTTCGATTTTTTTGTACGGGAGAACGTGTGCTTTGCCGTGATGAAAATGACGCACCAAGATGGGGTAGAGCGTCTCATTGATCAGGGTCGATTTCCCGGAGCCCGACACACCAGTAATACAGACCAAGAGTCCCAACGGAATGTGCACATCGATGGATTTCAGGTTGTTACCTGAAGCACCCCGGAGTACGATGAAACGGCCGTCAGAGCTTCGTCGTGTACCGGGTATGGGAATACTACGCTCTCCCGAGAGATATTGCCCTGTGATGGATTCCTTTGAGCGGGCAATATCCTGCGGTTTTCCCTGGGCCACAACCCGGCCGCCGTGCTCCCCTGCTCCCAGACCGAGGTCGATCACATGATCTGCAGACAGGATCGTTTCCCGGTCGTGCTCGACGACCAGGACGGTATTGCCCAAATCCCGAAGTGTCGTCAGTGTATCGATCAGGCGCTGATTGTCTCTCTGATGCAGTCCGATAGAAGGCTCGTCCAGGATGTAGAGTACGCCGACCAACTGAGAACCTATCTGAGTGGCTAGTCGAATACGCTGAGCCTCACCACCTGAGAGGGTCCCGGCTGTACGATCCAGACTGAGGTAATCCAAACCAACATTCGTTAGAAAAGTCAGGCGATCTTTGATTTCTTTTAAAATTTGGCGGGCAATGGTTTTCTGCCGGGCCTTCAGTTTCAAGTGCTCGAAGAAGCCCATGGCTTCCTTTATGGAGAGGGATGTGACATCGTAGATTGATTTATCGGCCACCTTTACGGAAAGACTTTCTTTCTTGAGGCGGGCGCCTCCACATTCTGGACAGTGCAGGACGTTCATGAATCCTTCGATCCACGTACGCACGCCCTGGGAATTGGTCTGGTGGTACCGCCGCTCCAGGTTGTTAATAATGCCCTCGTATCGGTTGATGAAGACACCCTCGGCCTTCCGGTTGGCGGATTGGTATTCAAAGCGAAGCTCCCTGTCGCCCGAACCGTACAGAATGACCTTCTGCTGCTGGGGCGTCAATTCCTGAAAGGGTTTTTTCATTGAAAAATCGTACGCCTTGGCAACCGTTCTGAGCCAACTGAAATACCACCCCTCCCTGGTGACGCCCCAAGGCGCGATGGCACCCTCCTCCAGACTGATGGACGGGTCCGGAACCACCAGGTCGGGATCGACCTTTCTGATGGAGCCCAATCCGTTACACGTGGGGCAAGCCCCGTAAGGCGAGTTGAAAGAAAACATTCGAGGGGACGGCTCTTCATAGCTGATTCCGCAATGAACGCAGGCAAAATGGGCAGAATACAGGCGCTCTTCCACGTTCACGATGTTGACGAGTACGACGCCCGAGGAGAGTTTCAGGGCCGTTTCCAGAGAGTCGGCCAGCCGGGTGGCAATGGAGGTGTCGACGACGAGACGATCCACGACAACTTCGATATCGTGCTTCTTATTCTTTGTTAGCTTGATGGGTTGATCGACCTCGCGGATTTTTCCGTCCACGCGGACACGCAGGAATCCATCCCGACGGATCTGTTCGAAGACTTCCCGATACTCCCCTTTCCTTCCGCTGACAACGGGTGCCAGAATCTGAATCCGGGTTCCTGGCTCGCACTGGAGGATGGAATCTACCATCTGTTCAACTGTCTGTTTTTCAATCCGCCGACCGCAGTTGTAGCAGTACGGAATGCCCACACGGGCAAAGAGAAGCCGGAGATAATCATAAATTTCTGTGACGGTGCCCACCGTTGAGCGCGGGTTCTTTCCGGCTGTTCTCTGCTCGATGGAAATGGCCGGGGAAAGTCCCTCGATGCTGTCCACGTCCGGTTTTTCCATCAGGCCCAGGAACTGCCGGGCATACGCCGACAGGGATTCGACGTACCGTCGCTGCCCCTCTGCGTATATCGTGTCGAAAGCCAACGACGATTTGCCCGATCCTGACAAGCCCGTAATGACCACGAGCTTATCCCTGGGAATATCAAGATCGATATTCTTCAGGTTGTGCTCTCGAGCACCGCGAATGGGGAGATAATTAGCTTCTACCATTTTTGTGAAAAAATACTTGTGTTTTTCCTAAAATATCTTTAAATAGAATCTATAAAACCCACTCAATCACACGCATGGAGGGAAGAGAACATGAAAAGACCATTCATCTACGGGCTTGTTTTTCTATGCCTCTTCGCATATCCTGTACTGGCCCAACAAGCGATTGCCGATTCGATTGCCAAGTACATGACCCTGGGAGATAAGTACTCCGAGAAATGGGATCACAATACCGCCGCAGAGTTATACCTCAAAGTGATCAAGCTTGATCCAGACAACTACGAAGCGCTGTGGAAAGCGGGTGACGAGTACACCGAAATCGCCGATCACACGGACGTGAAACATAAAAAAGAATCGATGTTCATGCAGGCTAAAATTATCTGCGAGAAGGCGATTACCGTCAACCCCGACGGCTGGGAAGCCCATTTTCGCCTGGCCGTAGCCCTGGGTCGCCTTGCCTTATTCCGAGGAGGCAAGGAAAAAATCCGGCTTTCCCAGAGGGTCAAGGCGGAAGCCGACACGGCCCTGATTTTAAACCCGGAAGCCGACCTCGCCTATCATGTCTTAGGACGATGGCACCAGAGTCTGGCCAACCTCAGTAGTGTGCTGAAATTTTTCGCCAAGGTCTTATACGGTGGCGTCCCGCCGGGTTCCAATGAAGAGGCCGTGGCCGCGTTCAAAAAGGCTATCGAACTCAATCCCACGCATATCGAACATCATCTGGAATTGGCCCGCACCTACAAGTTCATGGATGAAAAAGATTTAGCCCGTGAGTCCTTAAAAAAAGTATTGGAGCTTCCGGCCAAGGAGGAAGATGATAAAAAATTCATCAAAGAAGCGGAAATGATGCTTAAAAAACTGTAACCGCTTCGGCTGATTGACAAATCTGCCAAGCCCCCGAACGATGGGGGCTTTTTTTACGATGCCAGCCTGAGGGCAATCTCATCGGCCAATAAAAAGCCATTCGCCGTCAGAGATACCTTCCCCTCCTGAACGATGGCGAGGCCCGCATCGACCAAAGGCGGTACACAGTCCCTCCCGACGATGCAGCTCAAAGCAATCCCCTCCTGTCTTCTTAAACCCAGGGCGATTTGCTCCAGGATTCGTTGCCCAGTGTTCAAATCCTCCTGGCCGGCCACGGGAAGTCGATTTTGAGAAAGAACATTGATGTATCGTCGAACATCTGGAATATTCCAGAAACGTCGATTCTTAGTGTACGAATGGGCCGATGGCCCGACCCCCAAGTACGGCTCACCCGTCCAGTACGTCTCGTTGTGCCGACAGCGATGCCCAGGACGGGCAAAATTTGAGATTTCGTAGTGCTCGTATCCCCCCTTCGTCAGTCTTTCATGAGCCGATAAGTACATATCCGATACGGTCTTTTCATCGGGTTGTGGATATCGACCCGACGCGATATCCCTCCCCAGGGGCGTTGCTTGGCTCCAAGACAACGCGTATGCGGAGATATGGGAGGGATTCAGCAAAAGCGCTTTCGACAGTGTTGCGTCCCACGATACGGCAGACTGATTCGGAATGCCGTAGATGAGATCGATCCCCACATCATCAAATCCTGCCTGCAACGCCGAAAGAATCACGCATTCAGCCTCATCGGCCGTATGGATTCTCCCCAAGCATCGCAGAACATCGGGATCGAAAGACTGTATCCCCACGCTAAGCCGGTTGACACCGGATGCTCTATACTGCATCAACAAGTCGGCAGTCACCGATCCCGGATTCACCTCCATGGTGACCTCGGCATCCGAAACCACGGGATAATGCGTTTTCACATGCCTGATGAGGGAGCCAATCTGTGCCGGATTGAGCGTAGTGGGTGTGCCCCCACCGATATAAATCGTGCCGATGCTCGATCCCGTCGGAGGATATATACCCTTGTAAAAGTATACTTCGTGGAACAACGCGTTTAGATATAAGCCGACCATGTCGTCGGATGCGTGCACGGAATAAAAGTCGCAATAACGGCATTTTTTCCGACAGAAGGGAACATGTACATACAAACCGGCCATACTCACCGTATCAAACTCAGGATACGACTCCATCGTATCTTGTTGAATAAACGGTACAAGGGCACATCGCTGTCCCACGACCAATAAACGATAAGTCCCTCTCCCACCACGTTTCGTTCCGGGAGAAAACCCCAGTAACGGCTGTCTAGACTGTTGTCCCGGTTATCGCCCATCATGAAATAATGTCGATTCTGAACAGTATGCATGTATTCGTTCAGAGGGTGTCCGTCTACATTAAAGCTTTTGATGGGATACACCTCAATCGCCCTGGGCCAACGATTCTGATTCTTTATCGTAAGGCGAATCTTCTCGCCTCCATGAACGAGCCAAATCTTATGACCTTCATAGAGGATAATCTGAAGACGTTCAAACCATGAATCCCGGTTCGAATTGGTGAAATGAAATGTGTCGCCCGGAGCCGGTACACGAACAGGGCCGTAATTATCACGATTACCGGCATTGGGAGGAAAGATAGTATACTCCCGGTAGCTTTCGGGATATATACGATGGTCGATGCATTTGGATCTTGGCGGGTCCGGGAACTTTTCTCCATTGACGAAAACTGCTTTATCCCGTATTTCCACGGTATCACCGCTTAGGGCAATGCACCGTTTGATATAGTTTAATGTTTCATCCTTGGGATACTTGAAGATGACCACATCACCCCGCTGGGGTTTCCGAAAACCCGGCGTACGGATGAACGGAATGCTGAATCCGATCTTCGTGTACGGAATCCCGATCCAGTCGGGTGTCCGAATGCCATAGACGAATTTATTCGCCAACAGAAAATCACCCACGAGGAGGGAATCCTCCATCGAACCGGTGGGGATGCGAAACGGATAGATCACCAGAGCCCGTATGACCAGGGCAATACCCAGGGCCACCAGAAGGGATTCGGAGTATTCGCGGAAAGAACCTTTCTTCGCCTGTTTTCTCTTGTCGATATTCTTTGCACTCTTATTCATTATTAGCCCCAATACTTACATTTCAACCAAATAGCCTGCGGATCCATAAGTCCCATAGATTCTAATATACATTCAAAACGATCCGTATTCATGTCTGCCCTTCGGCCCTTTCTTTCATCCATAAATATCGTGACTGATTCGATGCACGATCTCGGATATCTCCGGTTTATAATAATCGTCTACTTTGGTTGGACGCATTTCCATATCGATCATTCAAATCCGCATCAATCCTTGATCTGTAAAACCGCGAGGAACGCATCCTGAGGAATCTGCACCTTCCCCAGTTGCTTCATACGCTTTTTCCCCTCCCTCTGTTTCTCCAAAAGCTTGCGTTTCCGGGTGATGTCGCCACCGTAACACTTGGCCGTCACCTGTTTTCGCAAAGGTTTCACCGTCTCCCTGGATATGATGCGTGACCCCACGGCTGCCTGGATGGCCACTTCGAAAAGTTGCCTGGGTATCAGCTCCCGGAGTTTCTGAGTGAGTTTTCGACCCCAGTCATGGGCCTTGTTTTTATGAACGATCATCGAAAGCGCATCCACGGGCTCCCCGTTGATGAGGATATCCAACCGGACCAAGTCGGACTGTCGAAAATCCAGGAAATCATAGTCCAGCGAAGCGTATCCCTTGGAAACTGTTTTCAGTTTGTCGTAAAAATCGAAAATGATTTCTGAAAGCGGAAACTCATACTCCAGGTCGACACGGTTGGTATCGAGATATGTTGTATTCTTGTAGATGCCCCGCCGATCTTGGGAAAGTTTCATCAGGTTACCCAGGAATTCATCGGGTACGATAATTTGTGCTCTGATGAACGGCTCCTCAATCATCTCGATTGCCTGGGGAGGAGGCATTTTCGTCGGATTATCGATAAGCAGCACGTCTCCGGTGCGGGTGGTCACGCGATATTTCACGTTGGGGATGGTCGTCACGAGGTCCTGGCCGTATTCCCGCTCCAGCCGCTCTTGAACAATCTCCATATGCAGAAGTCCGAGGAAACCTACTCGGAATCCGAATCCCAAAGCAGCCGACGACTCGGGCTGGAACGACAGCGCCGCATCGTTGAGTTGCAGCCGTTCCAGGGCGTTGCGCAGTTCTTCGATCTCCTCGGCAATGGCAGGGAACAATCCAGAGAAAACCATGGGCTTGGCCTCCCGAAAGCCGGGCAAAGGCTGCTGCGCCGGGTTTTCATCCAGAGTGATGGTATCCCCCACCTTGGCATCTTTTAAATTTTTGATACTGGCAATGAGGTAACCGACTTCTCCTGTACGCAATCGTTGGACAGGACTCCGATGAAGACGGAGGATACCGATTTCATCTACTTCGAAGGATTTTCCGTTGGAAAAAAGTCGAATCCAATCCCCTTTCTGAATCTCACCGTCTACGACCCGGATATAGACGATAGCGCCGCGATAGTAATCGAAAACAGAATCAAAAATAAGTGCCCGTGGCGGTGCCTGGGTTTGCCCATCGGGTGGAGGGATGCGTCGGATGATCTCCTCAAGAACAGCTTCGATGCCTATGCCCTCCTTGGCGCTGACCTGGAGAATTTCCGATTCCTCCACGCCCAGGATTTCCATGATCTGGTGCTTTGTCTCCTCCACCTGGGCGCTGGGCAAATCTATTTTATTGATCACAGGAATGAGGGCAAGATCGTTTTCCATGGCCAGATAGATATTGCTCAGCGTCTGGGCTTCCACGCCCTGGGAAGCATCCACTACCAGGATAGCACCTTCGCATGCAGCCAAACTGCGGGACACTTCGTACGAGAAATCCACATGCCCCGGTGTATCGATCAGGTTCAGATGATAGGTATGACCACCTTCGGCTTCGTAGTACATCGTAATAGCATGGGCCTTAATGGTAATGCCCCGTTCCCGCTCCAATTCCATGTCGTCCAGCACCTGATCGATCATCGATTGGGGCGACACGGTTCCCGTGGCCTCCAAAAGCCGATCCGCCAGCGTTGATTTCCCGTGGTCAATATGTGCGATAATACAGAAATTTCTAATATCTCTTTTCTGCATAATTTATAAATATACCACTTTTCATCTTTAGAGTCAATGACGAAAAAACAAAGCTTTAAAATAACTTAGACCTCATAAAATTCTGGCAAAGCAGCATCTAAAAAACCCGTCATCTCGAAAAACGACTTGACTTTATACAAATTATTTCTATATTTGCATAGTTATTTTTCCGGCGTAGCTCAATTGGCAGAGCGGGTGGCTGTTAACCACTAGGTTGTAGGTTCAAGTCCTACCGCCGGAGCAACGGACAGGCTGGTCGAATGAATGATCAGCTTTTTTGTTTTGTGATGGAAAATGGAATATTTTGTTTACATACTATATTCAAAAAAGTTAGACAAGTCGTCCCTGAAAAAGTCATTAAGTTAATTATAAATAGTACTTTGATATATCGA
>CAZTKR010000085.1:0-13697 GCA_964614115.1 uncultured bacterium
GGATTTTACGGATGCCTCGTATTTCGGTGTCGGGGAATGGGACGCGGATTCTCTGGGGAATCATCGCGTCGTCCTGAAGGTGTCTGAGAAAGGCGATGCCATCTGGGCCCACATTCCCTGGAGAAGACGGGACGCACACCCTGAGGAGAAACTCGTCATCGTGGTCGATGCTTCCACGGGTGAACGCATCACCAATGTCCGCTGTATCCGTATCGAAAGGGCTTACGGCGACGTTGTGTTCCAGCCCAAGACCGCTCCGGGTGAGTATCATGTGTATTATATGTCCTATATTACTTCTGGGCGCAGCGCCTACCCCACAGTGACCTATCGAAAACCGGAGGAGACGGCGGATGAGGCATGGCTGATTAGGCACGATCTGACGGATGATCGATTATCGGCGGAAGCATGGAAAAACCTTCCGAGAGCCGAACTCGTCCAGTTCCAGTCCATCGATGCGTTCAACAGCTTCTACCCGATGGAGGTTATCGCGACGCCGGATGAAATGGAGGCCCTTTTCGACGAGTACGCCGATGGTAACTATTTTCTATTCCCAGAGGATCGGCGGTATCCCATCCGGATGACCGAGGATTTGCCGTTTACGTGGATCAAGGACGGTCAGGGGAAGACGTTCGAGGGTGACGCATGCCGGGGTGAATACTACGCGTTCCAGGTCGGGGTATACGCGGCCCGGGCAGACATCGAAGACCTGGATGTCCGTTTTACGGGATTGAAGAATTCGGAGGGAGAGACCGTGGTTCCTGCATCCGAATTCACGTGTTTTAACACGGGCGGTATCGATTGGGTGGGCAGGCCGATGGACAAGGTCGTTTCTGTGAAGCGGGGCAAGGTGCAGGCCCTGTGGATGGGTGTTCAGATTCCCATGAGTTTGAATCCCGGGCGGTACGAGAGTGACGTAACGGTGGCCCCTGTGGGTCTGGAAGCCAAAACGGTTCGGCTGGTGCTGGATGTGTCGGATCGTGTGCTCGTGGATGCAGGTGACAGCGAGCCCTGGCGACATTCCAGGCTGCGGTGGCTGAACTCGCGCGTGGCTGAGGACGACGAGATCGTCCCGCCGTTCACGCCCATGGAAGTCAGCAGGAAGACGGTCGCCTGTCTGGGCAGGAAAGTTTATCTGAACGACGACGGTTTCCTGAAACAGATTCAGAGTTTTTTTGACTTGGAGATGACTCGTCTGACGAAAGACCCGATCAATGTGTTGACTGCACCCGTCCGATTGGTTGTCGAGGATGCCCAGGGGAATACCCTCGAATGGAAGTCCCGGTCTTTTAAGATCACCAAGCAGACCCAGGGCGCCGTAGCCTGGGAAGCAAAGAGTGAGGCATCGTCGCTGGCGATGGACTGTCACGCTCAGATGGAGTTCGACGGCAACATCGAGTTCGAGGTTGCGCTCAGTGCATCGGAGGACATCCACATAAAAGATATCCGTCTGGAAATCCAGATGAATAAGAAGGTGGCACGATATATGATGGGCATGGGGTACAAGGGCGGATACCGTCCCGAATCCTTCGCATGGACGTGGGACGTGGAGAAGAATCAGGACGGCGTCTGGGTGGGTGACGTGAATGCGGGCCTTCAGTGCAGTTTCAAGGACGAGAATTATTCCAGGCCCCTTAATACCAATTTCTATCAGCTGAAGCCCTTGAACATGCCGCCGTCGTGGTACAACGAGGGAAAGGGGGGCTTCCGCCTGGAAGAAACAAATGGAAAGACCGTGATGCTTACGTCCTTCAGCGGCGAGAGAATCCTTCGGAAATCCGAGGAACTCCATTTTAATTTTCGAATCGCGCTCACACCGTTCAAGCTTCTGGACACCCGGGCTCACTGGACGAACCGCTATTATCATCGCTTCAGCCCGGTGGACACCATCGCTTCACTGGGCGCCAATACCATCAACGTGCATCATGCCACGGATATCAATCCCTACATCAACTACCCGTTCATGCGTCCGAAAGAGATGAAGGCATACATCGACGAAGCCCACGATAAGGGCATGAAAATGAAGATTTACTACACCGTGCGAGAACTTTCCAATATTGCTCCGGAACTGTTTGCCCTGTTCAGCCTGGGGGATGAAATCCTGTCGTCCGGGCCGGGCGGAGGTTTTTCCTGGCTCCAGGAGCATCTGGATCAGGACTATATCGCCGGATGGCTGGTGCCCCGGTTGAAGGATGCCGCCGTGATTAACAGCGGCGTGTCCCGCTGGCATAACTATTATCTGGAAGGTTTGAACTGGCTGGTTAAAAACGTCGGCATCGACGGTCTGTACATCGACGATGTGGCCTTCGACCGGACGGTGATGAAACGGTTGCGGAAGATCCTGGACCGGAACCGGGATGGAGCGCTCGTCGATCTCCACTCGGCGAATCAGTACAATCCCAGGGACGGGTTTGCCAACAGCGCCAACCTTTACCTGGAGCATTTCCCGTACATCAACCGGCTCTGGTTCGGCGAGTATTTCGACTACAACGCCCAACCCGACTTCTGGCTCGTGGAAATGTCGGGAATTCCCTTCGGTCTGATGGGCGAAATGCTCCAGGACGGCGGCAATCCGTGGCGGGGAATGATTTTCGGGATGACCAGCCGTCTGCCCTGGGCGGGCGATCCCCGTCCCATCTGGAAGGTCTGGGACGAATTCGGTATTCATGACAGCCGGATGATCGGCTACTGGGTTCCGTCCCGCCCGGTTACATCGGGCTGCCGGGACGTCCTGACAACGGCCTATGTGAAGGAGGGTAAGACCCTGGTTGCCGTGGCCAGTTGGGCAGAAGAGGCCGTGGAGGTCACGCTTGCCATCGACTGGGAAGCCCTGGGACTTGATCCCGATTCCGCTGTGATGGACGCGCCTGCCGTCCAGGATTTCCAGGAAGTACGCCGGTTCCAGCCGCAGGATACGATCCCGATGACGCCCGGCAAAGGATGGCTGTTGATCATTCACGAGAATCCGTAACCGAGATGGAAACTGGATCATCCAAGAATAAGAGAGACACATGGACCTGTTGGACGAGACGAAGCATATATTCGAAAAACGATTTCTACACGAACCGGCACGGACAGTCGCGGCTCCAGGCCGTGTGAATCTGATCGGTGAGCATACGGATTACAATGAGGGCCATGTGCTGCCCGTGGCCATCGACCGGTTTACGGCGGTGGCTGCATCCAGCCGCACAGACAGACGATTTCGTTTGTACACGGCCAACCTGGACGAAGGATTTGAGTTCGATCTGGATCAACTGCCCGACGACCGGCCGCACTGGGTATCGTACATCATGGGCGTACTGGCCGAGATGGAACGCGATGGCTGGACGATCTCCGGCAAGGATATCGTCGTCAACGGGACGGTCCCCGTGGCTTCGGGATTGAGTTCTTCGGCTGCCTTGGAGATTGCCACGGCCACGGCCGTGGAACGCCTGGAAGGTTTTCAAATGGACGACGCGCGAATGGTGCGGTTCTGCCAGAAGAGCGAACACCATTTTATCGGCGTGCAATGCGGTCCCATGGATCAGTTTGCCTCCCGAGCATGTCGAAGGGGACATGCCGGATTGCTGGATTGCCGAACCATGGAAATGACGCATCATCGGCTGCCGGAAGGTATCGACCTTATCTCGATCTATTCGGGCATTCCCCGCTCGTTGGCGGCAAGCGCTTACAACGAGAGGCTGGAGTCGTGCCGGAAAGCGGTGAGCATTCTCAGGAAAACGAATCCCCGGATCGGTGCCCTGAGGGACGCCACCACGGATTTGGTGGAATCGCACAAGTCGGATTTGGGAGAACGCATCCATCGCAGAGCCAGGCATGTGGTTACGGAACAGGAACGGGTGTTCGCCCTCATTCAAGCCCTGGAAAGGGAAGACAGGAAACGTACCGGCGATATACTCGTGGCCGGACACGAGAGTCTGAGCCGAGATTACGAGGTCAGCCTTCCCCTGCTGGATAACATGGTAGAGTGGCTGTGCCGGCAGTCGGGCGTCATCGGTGCTCGATTGACGGGTGCTGGATTCGGGGGCAGTCTGATCTGCCTGGCTGAATTGGGCGCGGGCGATGTCGAGACAATATCCGAGACTTTCCTGGAACGGTTCCAGAAGAAAACACCCGAGCGCCCCCAAATCTGGACATTGACCACCGTGGACGGGGCGAGGTATCAACCTTAAATAGCGGAGAAAATACGGCTGAGGTTGGGTTGATTTGGGTGTTTAAAGAAATAGCGAACGCATCGGTTTGATGCGAAATGATTCGTCGGTCTAATAAAAAGTGTCGTCATCGGGAGTCATTATTACCTCCGTTTGCGGCGTATATTGAGTTCATGAAATGAAAAGACGCCATATAATATCAGGTCTGAATCGCAGGATTTTGTATACTGTAAATCCGAGGATAGGAACCGTACACCTGGATAGGAGAAACAAACCATGAGACGCCATCATCTCTTGATTTTACTGTCGCTATCTGTGTATGCAGGATCGATGCTACTGGCGCAGGAAGGGGATTTGTCCCTCCTGACGCTGGAGAGGATATTCAGCGCAGAAGAATTTAGTGTGGAGGAGTTCGGCCCTGCACGCTGGCTGGAGGATGGGTCGGGTTACACGACCCTGGAGGAGTCGGAGACGCATCCGAATGCAGAAGATATCGTGAAATACAATCCCAAAAGCGGCCGCCGGGAGGTTGTCGTACCAGCAGAACGGCTCATACCGACGGGCCAGTTGTCTCCTCTGGAGATAGAGGATTATACCTGGTCTCCGGATGGACGATGGCTGCTCGTCTTTACGAATACAAAGCGCGTGTGGCGGAGGGAAACGCGGGGAGATTATTGGCTCGTCGATTTAAGAACGTGGGCATTGTCTAAACTGGGCGGCAATGCCGAGCCGTCGACACTGATGTTTGCAAAATTTTCGCCTGATGCCAAGAAGGTGGGATACGTGCGTGAAAACAACATCTACGTGGAAGACATCGGCAATCATGAAATCGTCCAGATCACCCGTGACGGTTCGCAAACGATCATCAACGGCACGTTTGATTGGGTTTACGAGGAAGAGTTTGGCCTGCGTGACGGCTTTCGATGGAGCCCGGATGGCCGGCGTATCGCCTACTGGCAACTCGATGCCGAGGGCGTGGGCGAATTCTACATGATCAACAACACGGATTCCATCTATTCCAAGATCATCCCGGTTCAGTATCCCAAGGTCGGTACAACCAATTCGGCATGCCGGGTCGGCGTCGTCGATGCCGCGGGGGGAGAAACCCTATGGTTCGACGTGCCCGGTGATTCGCGCAACAATTATATCGCCCGTATGGAATGGGCGGCCAATTCCGAAGAAATCGTACTTCAACATATCAATCGACTTCAGAATAAGAACGAGGTCATGCTGGGCGATGCTTCAACCGGTCGTATGCGGACCGTTCTCACGGATAAGGACAGCGCCTGGTTGGATGTGGTGGATGATCTTACATGGCTGGATAAAGGGAAGGCTTTCACATGGGTGAGCGAGCAGGACGGATGGCGACATGTGTACCGGGTGTCCCGTACAGGGGACGAGATGAGGCTCATCACCCCGGGCGATTATGATGTGATCAGCATAGAAGCGGTCGATGAAAAGAGGGGATGGCTGTACTTCATCGCTTCGCCAGAGAATCCCACTCAGCGTTATCTTTACCGCGTTCGACTTGACGGGAAGGGCGTTCCAGAACGCATGAGTCCTATGGAACAATCGGGAACGCACCGCTACCAGATTTCCGATGATGCACGATGGGCCTTCCATACCTTCTCTTCTTTCGAGAATCCCCCGGTCGTTGAGTTGATTCGTTTGTCGGATCACAGAGTCATTCGCACGCTGGTGGATAACACCGAGCTTCGTGAAAAGGTGGATGCGCTCCAGCGCCATCCCGTGGAATTTTTCCGAGTCGAAATCGATGAAGGCATTGAACTGGATGGGTATCAGATGAAGCCTCCGGATTTTGATCCGACCCAAAAGTATCCTGTCCTCTTCCATGTGTACGGGGAACCTGCCGGACAGACGGTTCTGGATCGTTGGATGGGGAACCGGTACTTGTGGCATCTTTTGCTGACCCAGAACGGATACATCGTGATGAGCGTGGATAATCGGGGGACACCCGCACCTCGGGGACGGGCCTGGCGCAAGTGTGTGTACCGCCAAGTCGGTATTCTAGCGTCCAAGGATCAGGCGGCCGCAGCGAGAATCATAGGCACGTGGGAATACGCGGATGCAGACCGCATCGGTATATGGGGATGGAGTGGTGGAGGCTCGATGACGCTGAACATGATGTTCCGGTATCCGGAACTGTACCATACGGGCATGTCCGTGGCACCGGTCGTCAATCAGCGCTACTACGATACGATCTACCAGGAAAGGTACATGGGCCTTCCGGAAGACAACGTGGAAGGATACAGGGATGGATCGCCCATCACGTTTGCCCATCGGCTTGAAGGAGATTTACTGCTCGTTCACGGCACGGGTGATGACAACGTTCATTATCAGAGTACCGAAGCGCTGATTAATGAACTCATCGAGCACAACAAGTTTTTTACGATGATGTCGTATCCAAATCGGACCCACGCCATTCGCGAGGGAGAGGGAACGACGCGGCATTTGTACGAACTCTTGACGCGATATCTGATGGAGCACTTACCCGCGGGACCGCTGCCGCAGTGATGGGCTCGATATTGAACACGTCCCGGAAAGCCGAATACAAGCTTTAAGGTGTGAAGTCAATCGTGTCGCAGATTTTTTAATATCATGAACAGCGCTAATCGTCAGTTCGAAATATAAACGGTGCGATTCGATCATTCATCCTCATTCTTAATAAGAAGGGAATAAATATGGGTATGTATCCAGATCTGAAAGAAAAACGGGTCGTGATCACGGGGGCAGCCAGCGGTATCGGGCTGGCGACGGCCATACGATTTGTGGATGAGGGTGCCCGGGTATTCATCGTGGATTGGAATGAGTCGGCTTTGGAAAAGGCGTTGACCGAGAATCCGGGCTTTGCGGGTGGCATCCGATGTGACGTGAGCGAGCCGGATGACGTGAAGAAGGCTTTCACGGATATCGACAACACCTTGGGAAGCATCGATGTTCTGATTTCCAATGCCGGCATCAGTGTGCGCCAGCGGTTTTTGGATATCCCCTACGACCAATGGTCCAAGGTCATGCGCGTCAACCTAGACGGTATGTTTCTCTGCGCCCAGGAGGCCATTCGACGGATGAAGACGCAGGGCTCGGGTGTCGTTCTCCTGATGGGATCGACCAACGGGCTGGAAGGACATCCACTGTACTCGGATTACAACGCGTCCAAGGCCGGGGTGATCGTCCTTGCCAAGACACTGGCCCTGGAATTTGCCCCCTGGCTGCGCGTGAACGCCTTATGCCCGGGTTATGTCCTGACACCCATGCAGCAGGCGGAATACACACCGGAAATGCTGGAGGCCGTGAACGCGGACATACCCATGAACCGGCACGCCACTCCCCAGGAGGTCGCTGGGTTCTTCGCGTTCCTGGCTTCGAAAGAGGCGTCGTACATCACGGGTCAGGCATTGCCCATCGACGGCGGCGAGACGTCGGGGCAGTATTTAAAGGATCTATCGTGAATGTACATGAAGCAATCTTCCATCAACTGAAGAAGAGGAATTTTTAGGAGGTTTTTCTGATGGGCATTCCTGAAAAAGCTTCCGAATTATTATCCCTGGAAGGAAAGGTCGCTGTTATCACGGGCGGTGCGTCGGGTATTGGTCTGGGCACGGCCAAGCGGCTTGCCGAATTCGGCGCGCGTGTGGCGATTCTGGATATCGACGAGGAGAACGGCGCCAAAGCCGTTTCCGAGGTAGAAAGCCAGGGCGGTAGGGCGATGTATATTCACTGCGACGTCAGAAAGGCCGAGGATTGCCGGGCCGCCGTCGCTAAGACCATCGACGCATACGGGAGGATCGATATCCTCTTCAACAACGCGGGTGTGGCCATACGCAAGAATGCCGTAGACCTGGAACCCGACGAGTGGGATTTGGCGCTGGATGTCTCCTTGAAGGGTCAGTATCTGCTCTCGAAATACGTCATTCCTCATATGATTAAAAGCGGTGCAGGCAGTATCATCCATACGGGTTCCGGGTGGTCGTTGAGGGGCGGTGAGAACGCCGTCTCGTACTGTGCCATGAAGGGCGGTACCCTGAACATGACCCGGGCCATGGCCATCGACCACGGCAGGCACAACATCCGGGTCAATTGTGTCTGCCCCGGTGATATCGATACACCCATGCTCCGGAACGAGTGTGAGCAGTTGGGGGGAACGTACGATGAGGCATACAAAGAGTCGTGCGCCAAGGATAGGCCCATCGCGCGTCTGGGAACCGTCGATGACGTGGCCAACGCCGTCTTGTTTTTAGCCAGCGATATGTCCACGTGGGTGACGGGAACGCATATCGTCGTGGACGGAGGAGGAATCGCGTAATCCATGCAGGAAACCACCATGCACATTCAAGATGCTAGATTAAACAGGAAGCACCGGCGTTGTATCATCCCTGTTCTTGCTATCTGGACTGTTCTTCTGGTGTCGACCTGCAATCGGTCACCCCGATGGCCGACGTATGAAGATTTCCCCGACGTACTGGACATTAAAAACGTTCCCCACCAGGAGAACGACTGGTCCGCGTTCTGTTTTTCCGATAGGGGAGCCTGGTTCGGATTTGCGCTGCCCGATGTCCAGGACTCGACGTATGCCGGCAGTTTCCCGGGCCCTTTTCTGATGACCCACGGCCGGTGGCTGAGTCCGGGATTCGTACAGTTCACCGTGAAAGAGGCCGGCGCTGAAGAGGAAATGGACTTTTCGTCTGCAACGGCGTCGAGTATCCATTATTATCCCGGCCGTCTCGTTCAGCGATACACCCTGGAAGACCTCCGCATCCATCTGGACCTGATTTTTGTGTCCAGCCGGTCAGTGCTCATCAGGGCCGAACTGACCAATCGGGCTCCCGAGGCCAAAGCGTGCATCGTGGGCTGGAAGGGGACGACGTTCTTTGAGAAAGCCAGGCTGGCCGGTGCCCGGGACGGCGTGGCCGTGCGGTTCGAGGACGAGAAGACCAGCGCTCACCTGATGATTCCCGATGCGGGGTCGATGCGAATAACAGTCAACGATCAGAAGTCCGGCTACCAGATGACATCTCAGGAGACCATCCGCTTGGAGCCGGGGGGACGTTCGAATGCGGTAATCGCTTTTTCGCTGTGCTTCGACGCTGCCGATTGGAAGAGGGAATCAGCGAAGGTGTCGGAGGTTTTAAGAAATCCTGATCCCTTCTTCGAGGAGAACCGGGTGCTCTGGAATGGGTACCTGCGGGATGTTCTGAGGAGTGAGACCCGATGGGTCAAAGAACCGGCTTATCGAAGAATCGCGGTCAAGGCTTTACTGACGTTGATCAACAACTGGCGGTGTGCCCGGGGCGATCTGTTCCACGACGGCCTGTTCCCTTCGGCGGCAGTCGGGTATTTTAATGGTTTTTGGGCCTGGGATTCGTGGAAGCATGCTGTGGCGCTAGCCCGGTTCGCACCGGAGTTGGCCAAGGATCAAGTACGGGCCATGATCGACTATCAGGACGATGCCGGCATGGTGGCCGACGTGATCTATGCAGACAAATCCGAGAACAACTGGAGGGATACCAAACCGCCTTTAGCGGCCTGGGCCGTGGAGGCCATCTTTCGGGAAACCGGAGATAGGGCATTCTTAGAAGAGATCGCTCCAAAGCTGTTGAAATACCATCGGTGGTGGTTTGCGTACCGGGATCATGACCGGAACGGCCTGTGCGAGTACGGCTCCACCGACGGCAGCCTGGTGGCCGCGAAATGGGAGAGCGGCATGGATGACGGCCTGCGATTCGACCAGACGCAGATGGTGAAGAACCGGGAGGGCGCCTGGTCGATGGATCAGGAGTCTGTGGATTTAAACAGCTATCTGTATGCCGAAAAGCTCTTCCTGGCCTCGATTCTGGACGCACTCGGGGAAAAGGGTCCTGCCGATGAGTTTAGGGAGGAAACCGAGGCGTTGAAATCGAAAATACAGGCGCGAATGTTCGATGAGAAGACGGGCTTTTTCTACGATGTTCGAATCGCAGATGGTTCCTTCGTCCGGGTGATGGGGCCGGAGGGATGGATTCCTTTGTGGGCCGGCGTGGCCACTCCCCAGCAGGCCGCGCGGGTGAAACAAGTCATGACGGATTCCACCCGGTTTGCGACATTCATCCCGTTTCCGACGATTCCGGCCGATCATCGTCAATTCATGACCGGCTACTGGCGCGGGCCTGTGTGGCTGGATCAGGCGTACTTTGGCGTCAGGGCGCTGGAGAGATATGGATTTCAGGATGAAGCCGAGGTTTTTACACGGAACCTGTTCGACCGCCTTGAAGGATTAAAAGATGCGCCGGATCCGATTCGGGAGAATTACGATCCCAGGGACGGCAGGGGACTGAACGTCCATCATTTCAGTTGGTCGGCAGCCCATCTGCTGATGCTGTTCTGGGGAGAATGATCTCTCCTTCCACCCTCCGATAACATGATAAGCAGAAGTGCCCACAATATGAACCTTATTACATTGTTCAGCCTCACCTGTCGTCTACGCCTCCAATCTCCTCGATGATCAACTAACCGTTGATATTTTTCCGATTGCATCGTATCTTAGACGAAAGACGTGTACCTTATCGATTTTGTCGATAGAGATGAAAGTGAACCTCTCAGACGTTTATTTCGTGAATATGGGGATGAAACGTAGGATGAAAAAGGCGCCTTTTCATCGTTCTAATTGGGACATATCTCTGGCGTACCCAGTAAGCAGTGCGTCATGAAATGTCCGATACAAGAGTATGATTGAAGTCGATCGAAACATCATGAAAAAGTGTGGACTCATCATCAATCCCATCGCCGGTATGGGCGGTTCGGTCGGACTAAAGGGAACCGACGGTGCGGAGGTTCTGAAGAAAGCCAAGGCGTTGGGTGCCCAGCCCAAGGCATCGGTGCGAACGGTGGAAGCGCTAAAAAAACTTGCATTTCTCAGAGAAAAAATAGAGATTATAACGTGTCCGGGTCGTATGGGCGAAGAGGCAGCGCGAGAGAGCGGATTCACGCCTGTGCTGATCGAAGGCATCTCCGAAGGATCGACGACTGCAGAGGATACGCGGCATGCGGCCTCATCCATGAAAGACCGGAATGTAGACCTTCTTCTTTTTGCAGGGGGGGATGGAACGGCCCGGGATATCTGTGAAGCTGTGGGCGACGGGTTGGTGGTTCTGGGTATTCCTGCGGGCGTGAAGATACAGTCGGGCGTGTATGCACAGAATCCTGCCCGATCGGGAGAACTGGCTGCTTCCTACCTGGAAGGGAAGACAAGACGCGTTGTCGAGGCTGAGGTTATGGATATCGACGAGGACGATTACCGCGCGGGTATTCTGTCGGCCCGGCTGTACGGATACCTGAAGATTCCCTTCAAGAAGACGCACGTTCAGAGCATCAAGTGCGGAAGCCCGGACAGCGAGCGGCACGATCAGGAGGCGATTGCCGCCGATGTTATCGAAAGCATGTCCGATGATGCCTATTACATCGTCGGTCCCGGATCGACGACACGGCCGATCATGGAAAAACTGAAACTGGATCACTCCCTCCTGGGAATCGATGTCGTTTTTCGAAAACAACTCGCGGGAAAGGATTTAAACGAAAAACAACTACTGGAGGTACTTCAGGGGAAAAAAGCGAAGATCATCGTCACGCCCATCGGAGGGCAGGGTTACCTATTCGGCAGGGGGAATCAACAGTTGAGCCCTGAAGTCATCCAGTATGTCGGGAAGGAGAACATCATCATCGTGGCGACGAAGCAAAAAATCCACGGCCTGTACGGTCGTCCGCTTCTGGTGGACACGGGGGACGACAGTACGAATCGCATGTTGGAGGATCATTTCCAGGTGATCACGGGCTATCACCAGCGCATCGTTTATCGAGTCGCCTTCTGATACACCCATTCGATGAAAGGAACAAATGATTACGCCGGACAATCCTGAAGATCGTTCCATCATCCATCACGTCACCCAAGCCGGACAGGAACATGTCTTTCGATACTGGGATGAGCTGTCGGGAGCATCGAGAAGACGACTATTGAATCAACTCAAGGACATCGATTTCGACCTGATGAGAAAATTGTGGAAAGCACATTCCAGTTCATCGGAAGGGGCAGCGGTTGAGGGAATCCTGGAACCCGTGGAGGTGATCCCCGTACCCAGGACTACTGAACAACAGAACGCGGCTGAGGAAGCCCGACGGATCGGCCAGCAAGCCCTGCGGGACGGCCGAGTCGCCGCCTTTGTCGTTGCGGGCGGACAGGGAACACGTCTGGGATTCGACGGCCCCAAGGGCTGTTTTCCCGTCGGGCCTGTGACGGGCAAGAGTTTATTCGAGATGCACGCGGAGAAGATACGCGCGGCCAGCCTGGAGTACGGCGTACCGATTCCCTGGTACATCATGACCAGCGAGACCAACGATGAGGCGACGAGGGAATTTTTCGCCCATAGGAACTTTTTCGGCATCGACGAGTCCGACGTATTCTTGCTGAAGCAGAAGATGATTCCGGCCCTGGACGAACAAGGCAGGCTTATTCTGGACGAGAAGGATCACGTCTTCATGAATCCCAATGGTCACGGGGGATCCCTGATGGCTTTGGAAGAAAGCGGAGCATTGGACGATATGACGCGGCGCGGCATTACCGTGGTCTCTTACTTCCAGGTGGACAACGTTCTGATTAAAATCATCGATCCTGTTTTTTTGGGCTACCACATCCAGGCGCAGGCCGAAATGTGCTCCAAGGTCGTGCAGAAAAGAGATCCCGGGGAAAAGGTAGGTGTGTTCGGCAAGGTCAACGGAAAGATGAAGGTCATCGAATACAGCGATATGCGGGAGGAGGATAAGAAAGCAAAGAATCCCGACGGCAGCCTGAAATACGGAGCCGGCAATGTGGCCATTCATCTCATCGATGTGGCGTTTGTGGATCGGGAAGTTCGTGGAGGATTTAAACTCCCGTACCATACGGCGCATAAAAAGATTCCCTTTGTCGACGAGAACGGTACCCGAATCCATCCCGATGTACCCAACGGGTTTAAGTTCGAAACGTTCGTCTTCGATGCGCTGAACGACACAACCCGTACCATGGTGATGGAAGTGGTCCGGGAAGAGGAGTTTAGTCCGGTCAAGAATCGTACGGGCGAAGATTCGGAGTCCACGGCCAAACGGGACCTGTCCAACTATTTTGGTCGTTGGCTGGAGGCGGCCGGTGTGGCTGTGCCCAGGCTCGAGACCGGAGATGTGGATGGAACCGTGGAGATCAGTCCGCTCTTTGCAGCCGATCGGGAGACATTCCTCAGGAAAGCGAGCTGTGACATCGCATTCGAAAAAGCGTTTTATTTAGGGCCCGAGTAATATGGAGGGGGCATGATCGATAATTGGTTAGCCTATTTGAACGATCCGTTGATCAGAAACGCCGTACTCTCGGCCGTGGCGTTGATTCTGGTCCTGCTGTTGATCCTTTTCGTCAGGCGCTTCTTCTATTCGCTAAAGATCAAAGATGAGAAAAAGCAACGGTTGCATCGATGGACCAATCGGGCCGGAATGATCGTATACGCCGTCATTCTCGTCCGTGTTTGGGCCTAT
>CAZTKR010000086.1:0-13450 GCA_964614115.1 uncultured bacterium
CAATGGCCTGTTGAATATCTGACGAGCGATTGTTTTGATTGTCGATCATCATGGCTATTTTGGGAGTATCCATGATATGGGCATACTTCTTCGAATTTGTCGATGTGGCAAATACGATGGCCTTTAAATCATCGGTCGATGCAAAAGCGACGAGACTCAGATGGGGCTGATCGCCCATCAGCGTGGCCAGGACTCCGAATCGTTGCGATCGGAAAAGCCGATTCAAATCTGCCTTCAAGTCCCCATCCATACTAGCCCTTCACTCGTTCATCGGTTATAGATGGTTATATGGTATGCTGGACATTGGAAATGATCGCTTATTCCTGGGGTAATCCGTCTACGATCCGGGATAACAGGGATCGTCCCTTCTCGGGTGAAGATAAATCCTGGACACCGGCCAGGTATCTTCCGGTCTGGGAAACCAGGACGTATCCGTGGTAGGACGACCGGACAGCGAATCCTTCTCCGCTTACATCGTGGGATGCCACAAAAGGGCTATTCGAATCTTTATAGAACGTTCTCAACCGGTTCAGACCGTTTTTGGCTTCTTCAGGATTTTCGAAGACGACGACAAATCCGGCGATCTCCTCTTCTCCCGTAATGTACTTGGCCTCCAGCCCCCCTGGCAAAAATCCCTGATTCAGCATTTCCTTGGATATGTATCGGAGTGTCTTATCGACTTGTCCTTCGGCAGGCAGCAGGCGTAATGATGGAGGAAGATCGGGCGGGTCTGGTATGCGTTCCGATATCCTTTCCGCCACGGTGTGCACGGCTTTGTTCAACCGGTCGGAGATGTTCCCGGTTTTGATCTCGACCACGTACCGTCCCTGGAAAAATCGCAGCCCGTAGTCGGAAACGATGGCTTCTGTACCGATGCTTTTGTAGTGATATCCCGGCTGACGGTAGTTGGAGAAGAGGCCAAAACCATTCAGGGGATCTCCCATATCGTAGATATCCACAACGAAGGACGTGTCGTCTGCATTTCCCCAAAAATAGGTAAGCGTGGCCAGTTCCTGAAAACCGTATGTCAGGTATAGCTCGGCTTCCCCGTCAATGTACTCATACAAATTATCGGGAAAGTAATGTGTGAGCATACCGTCCCAGCTCCAACCTTTCTCGAAACCGGGTCCCGGAAAAAGCCGATCCAATCCCGTCTGGGATTTCTCGCAAGCGGACACAAAAATAAGCATCGCAAATCCAACCAGTGACAATTTCGGGGACATGTTTCCTCCTACTTACGTAAACAGCGCAGCAGCTCTCTTCATTTTCTCGTGTACGTTCAGACCATAACGGCATCGGACAAGACAACGCCCACATGCCAGGCACGCATCGGGTCTCCTTGACTGGGAAATTTGACGATAGGTGTCCATCGCCAGCTTCGTATCGTGGTATCCATCGGCATACATCAACGCGCGATTCACGTTGAAAACATCAACATCCTGGGGGCATCCTGTGCGGCACGCATCGCACATACGGCAAAACAAATCGTCAATGGCCTGTCCGTATCGGTGGAGCGTCTTGCGGTCTATCCACCCCATGCGCGTACCCATGGCCCGGATATCTTCCTCCAACTGGGCGTAGGTGACCATGCTGGGGATCGCTGCCGTAACGCCAGGATTTTGGAGAACCCATCTCAGGGCGGCCTGATGGGGACTCACGTTTCCCATCCGGTGGCTCTTATACCCTCCGGCCTGGGTTTTCATGGCCACGATGCCGATACCGGAATCGGCCGTTTGATGAATGACAGAACCCAGTTCATCGGGGGATTTAAAATTGTAGGCCACCAGGATCATATCGTAAACATCCATCTGGGCGGCTGCCCTCAGGAGTTCTATCTGATTCCGATGCGTCGTAAAACCGACGAACCGGGCTTTCCCCTCCTCCTTCACTTTTTGAAGCACTCGCAAGGCGCCCTCGTCCCGCAGTTGACTCACCCTCTTCAGGTCGTGCAGCTGGATGATATCCACATAATCGGTCTTCAATGACTTTAAGCTGGCCTCTACCGAAGCCATCATGCTATCGGCACGATCGATGTGCACTTTTGTCGCCACATACGTCTCTTTTCGCCTGGTCTTCAGCACCTTACCCACGACGACTTCGTTATACCCGTCCATGTAGGAATGGGCCGTATCGATGTAGTTCACGCCCAAATCGATGGCTCTGTGAATAATGGCGGGATCGCGTGTCCGCATCGCCCCATAACCGACCGTCGACAGTTCGAGGCCCGTCCGGCCCAGCGGGCTATATTCCGGGACGAATGTGTTGTTCATCACTTGTGTATCGCAGAAACGAGTAGGCCACCGAAAACGATCACCGAAAAAAACAGGCATGCCTAAACCGGCGGCCACGGATTGAGCCGCCTTGTGCAAGAACGAACGCCGGTCGATGCGGCGATGTTTTTTGGGATCGACATTCTCTGGTGGCATTATCATGTATCCACCTATTTTACTTTTGATGCTGCTGAATTCGAGTATATAGTTTGCGGGCTCGATCGATTGATTTTTGAAATCGGTCAAGCCACTCAGCGCGCAAGAAAATCTCATCCTGATTTTGCGTGAACACCCGGTTCCAGTCTTCCCCCTGCTCGTTCAGGGTATTCGCCCATTCTTGAGCCTGCGTCGATAGCTGGATGACATGTTGCGAGTCCTTGCGCTCGATATAGAGATCGACTTCGATCAAACGTGTCATCACCAGCGTATACGTCTTCAAGGCTCGAACCATTCGCCACGCATAAATATCGGTTGGGAATGGCATGTTGTACGAAAGCAGCGATCTTGCAGAATTCAAACCATCCAGCGCCTTGGCATAATCCTTCTGAACCCAGCTTTTCGCCACGCCATCCATGACAGCTTTATACTGCTTGATCCATGCATCGGAAGACGTTTGCTGGGATTGAAGCCGGCCGGTTAGGATCCAACAAAAAAATAGAAATAACCGTGCTTTACGACTGTTGATCATCGTTTTAAATAGTGCTATAACTCTATCGGAGCAGGTGTCCATCTGATTGAACGAATGGATCGGAGAAAAAAAATCATTTTCTTCCGATGGGTTGTATTTCTTTCTGAACCAGATTCAGGGTATTAGAGCAACGTGTGACGACCGTTTTACGCATCAATTTCTGTTTGTCGGTGAGTGGGGAAAGCTTCTCCAAGCTTTGCACATGCTTCTTCAATTCTCCGGCATTGTTGAGTAAAAGCCTCCTTGCGGCACGCGCCCGGACTTTCTTGCCCTCTGCTTCGAGATTCTCCACATGGATAAGATTCTTCAGCACGGTCGTACGACTGGAAATGCACTGATACACCAACCATTGGAATGGATTCTCACTGGAGGGCTTATGCCGATCCAATAACGGCTGTATGTCATTCAACTGGTTCAATGCAACATCGTACTTCCGTTGTTCCCACGCTCTTTCCGTGAGTTTCAACCGATTTTCATACTCGGCCAAATCTGCCATAAAGGGTGACGTCAATTCAAGCTCGCTGGTTTTGGATACGTCTGATTCCGTCGATGCCGCAACCTCCCCCTCTTGCTGGCCCATGACCAACTTCTCCACCAGTGACTTCACGTCGCCGGGATTCACCGTTGCCTCGACGGTCATGGTAATCGTCCTGCCCTCCTCGGTCTGATCGACGACCTGAACGTTTTTCACGTACCCGGCAGTAATCGATTTGATGATATCCTCTTTCAGCTGGAAATTTTCGACATCCGTAGAGGATTCCACAAAAATATAATAAGATTCAATAGCTTCCCGTAAGGCAAGATCCTTGCATGTCTGACGGGCTTCGACCAGGCTCTCTTTATCACCATACGTGTATGAATACGTCCCGCTTATCGTATCCTGCGCCATACCCGCGGAAACCCAGATAGAAAAAAACAAAATGACCCAACGTAACCTCATGGCCAATCCCTCCCATTCCATTTTTCGCACATACATTATCACAACGCATGTAAAATAAAGTTTCGCTCGGTATTGTGCAACCGTTTTTTTTATTTCGTCGTACCAATTCCTAAAAACGCGACCAATTCGGCGGGTTCCAGTCGAAAAACACTTCCCTTTCCCCCGAAGAATCCGTGCTTCCGGATGAGATGGACACCCAGTTGAGTGTAACGAATCTCCCTTTGTTTTGCTTTATGAAAAAGCCTTGCATGTATTTTGGGATGCAATCCCGGCTCTCCAAAGGGACATGGAATCATGCCCCTGTCCCATCGAATCCGTACGGTGAACGCACCCATATCGACTTTCCCTTCCAGCCCTTTCTTACCCTCATCGATGAAATGCTTCAGTCTCCGGGCGATTTCATCCTGATGGACTCCCAATCGGGAGAGGGTGTGCAAATCTTCCTGAATGATGTCATGGATATGACGATGGTCGCTGCCCAGGAATCCTTCTTTGGACAGGATTCCAGGCTCGAAGTTCCGTCGCTTTTTCGTTTCTTCCGGTGTTTGTTTCATGGACTTCCTCACAGAGGAATGGCCAAATCAGGCAAATGGATCGAAGAAGATGCGCTCTTTCGTAATCCCGTGGCTGGACAATACCTTGATGCATGCGTTGATCATGCCGGGGCTGCCGCACAGGTAGGCCTGTGACTTAGCGGTATCAATTTTTTTAATATGGTTCTCCACGGGTATCGTGATCAAACCGGTTTCACCCTTCCAGTTATCCTCGGGATCGGGTTGAGAGAGCGCGGGAACGAACGTAAAATTCGGTATCTTCTCCTGGAATTGCTTCATCTCATCCACATAAAAGAGGTCCTTTTTCGAGACCGCACCGAAAAAAAACGTGATCTTACGCTGGCTCTTCTTCCGTGCCAGCTCATCCAGAATGGATACCATGGGGGCCATACCCGAACCGCCTGCTATCATGATGATCTCACCATCGCCTTCATGCAGCCGGAAATCCCCCATCGGGCCGGTAAACACGACCTCTTCGTCTTGCTTCAGATGATGATGTACCCACGTCGTGACCAGACCCTCTGGCACCAGTCGAATCATCAAGTCGATAGTCTTGGTTTCCGTGGCGGATGATGCGATGGAATAGGCTCTGGACACGCTCTCTTTGACCTTCGCGTACGGCTTGTTCTGGAGTTGGACATACTGACCTGGTGTAAACTGAATGTCGGTCGGATCGACCAGGTGTAGCTTCACCAGCTTGATGTCGTAGGTCAAATCCTCCAGGCCGGCGACTCGCGCCTTGAACTCTTGAATCTGGAAAAGCTCCTCGGGCAATCGAATGGCCAGGTCGGACTTCACCTTCACCTGGCAGGCCAGACGTAAGCCGTCGGCGATCTCATCTTGCGAGAGGAGGGATTCCTCGGTGGGCAGGACGGGCCCGCCGCCCTCGGTAATCTTACACTTGCAGTACGCGCACGTTCCGCGCCCTCCGCACGCCGACGGCAGGAAAATTTTATCCGTCTTCAGGGCAACCAGAAGGGAGGAGCCCCCGGAAACCCGGAGTTCCCTCTCCTCGTTGATGGTTATGTTGCATTCCCCGTAGTTGGCAAAAAACCGTTCTGCTACGACCAGGAGGAGAGCCAGAAGCCCGTTAATCCCGACCAGAACGGCAACCGTGAGGATGATATGATTCAGCATAGATCACTGTCGTTTATTGAATCTGGACAATACCAGAGAACCCGACGAACGCCATGGCCATGATACCCGTGATGACGAGTGCGATGCCCGGCCCCCTCAGAGCCGGAGGTATTTTCTGCTCGTTCAGACGTTCCCGTATGCCCGCCATGGCCAGGATGGCCAGCAGCCAACCCAATCCACTTCCCGCACCAAAAAGTACACTCTGGATAAACGTGTATTTACGAATGACCATGAAGAGAGAAACCCCGAGAATAGCACAGTTCACCGTGATCAGGGGTAGGAAGATGCCCAGGTTGATATAGAGGGGTTCAGAGTAGCGTTCGATGAACATTTCCAGGAGTTGAACTGTGGCAGCAATGACGACGATGAACACGATGTATCGAAGGTAGACGATGCCCAACGGCTCCAGAATCCGGTGATACACGACGTAATTGAGCGCCGAGGTGATGGTTAGGACGAACGTGACTGCCAATCCGAGACCCAGAGCCGTCTTGATCTGCTTGGATACGGACAGGAACGAACACATCCCCAGAAAATACGTCAACAGGATGTTTCCCGTAAAAATAGCTGCAAAAAAGATGACCCAGGGATATAAACTCTCCATCTCACTCCCCTCCTAACTTTTACTCTGGACTACTTTTCCCAGGGTCATGGTATTGGATACCCAGATGAACAAGGCCAGCATAAAAAACCCGCCCGGCGCCATGATCATGAATGCCCACTGAGTCCATCCGTCGGCAATGCCCAATCCTTGCATCAGGGGATCCATGACCGGAAAACCCAGGATCGTGCCAAATCCCAGAAGCTCCCGGAAAAAGGCGATGACGAGCAAGACCCAGGCGTATCCGATCCCGGATACGATGCCATCCAGGAAGGCCAAGCCCGGCGGGTTGTTGGATGCAAACGCCTCCATCCGTCCCATGATGATGCAGTTGGTGATGATGAGTCCCACGTAGGGCCCCAGGGCCTTACTGATATTGGGCACGTACGCTTTCAGCGATATGTCGACGATAACCACAAAACTGGATATCACCAGCGTGTAGACCATCATCCGCACGCGGGGAGGAATGATGCTCCGGATCAGCGAAATCGTGAGGGCGGAAAACGCCGTTACGAATGTCAGGCCCAATCCCATGATCAGGGTGTTGAGAAAGATATTCGTCACGGCCAACGTGGAACATATGCCCAGTATCTGAACCGTTACCGGATTGTTTTTCCAAAGATCGTCTTTCACGATGTCCAGCGCTTTGACTGCCATGACAGCCCCTCATCGATTGAACGTTTCTAAATACGACTTATTCTGTCGGAGTACGTCGATATAAAAAGCAATGTCCGTGTTGATCATATTGAGTACCCCGTTGCACGTCTGTGTGGCTCCCGTGATGGCCTGAACGCTGTTGGTGGGATCCTCCAGGTTGCTGCGCTCCTTCCGGGCCACCATCACAACCGGAGGCCGATCCGTCCGTGAATCGACGAATCCCTTGAGGGTGAGTCCCCGGAAATAGTACTTGAACCCGGATTCCGTGATCCTGGCCCCAAGCCCGGGCGTTTCCACTTGTTCTGTAAAATCGATGCCGACCATGCGTTCTAGGTCAGCACTGATCACGGCAAACGCAGAGATCGTTCCCCAGAGTCCTTTCCCCTTCAAGTCGAATCCGTATCCTTCGATGCGACCTCTCGTGTCGAGAAGAACGACGATATCGACCGAATCCTGCAAGGATAAGAAGCTGTTCTTCAGGAGACGCCGTTGCTCGGGCGTGACGGGAAGGCCGACGATCAGCGTCCGGCTCTGCACCATCGGGATGAGGGCTTCATCATCCCAGGGGATATCATCTGTCTGGCTCGTGGAGGGCAAATCTTTCTCGGCGATCCCATGGGGAAGTATATCGCAGGCGTAGAGCACAGAACGAATCCGCCGGATTTGCTGATTCTCCGCAATCCGGTCTTTGGAGACTTCATGAATATAGGCCAGCACAGAAATAAAGATTGCGGTAATCAGTATCATAAACAGTACGGTAAACAAAGCATTCTTTCTCATGCGTTCTTCCCCCTGGCCTGATAGGCCTTCACACCACGATCCATCAGAGAAGCGAACATGTTTCCCAGAAGAATGGAGAACATCAGCCCGCCGGCAAACAAGGAAAACGACCGGATGATATTCGTCAGGATGGCGATGAGGGAACCGTACATCCACTGAGCGCCCTGGGTCTTGGGCGCAGAGACCGGGTCTGTGACCATGAAAAATCCGCCCAGAACGGCCCCGCCCGACAGCATGCCGTACACGAGTCCCGGCACCAAATGTGGCACCAGTGCATGTAGGATGATCTGAACGAGAGCATACATCGTAAAAAAACTGACCACGAGTCTCCACTTGGCAATTTTTTTAATGACTAAATAGAGTCCGCCCATCATCAGGAGTAAAGCCGACGTCTCGCCCACCGAACCGCCTCCGATATACGCCATTTCGCCGAGCTTTTCGAATGTCCCGTTGATATTGCCCAGAAAAAGTTGCCAGAGCGACGGCAGCGCGGCTGCACCCGCACGGTACGCATGGGAAGGCGTGGCCGTCGTGATGGCCGACAAGCTGCTAGCTGCCGGCATGAAACGCCACGCAGCGAATCCGGCTGGAAAGTCGCTGAAATTCGCTGCCGGTATCCAGCGGGCCGTCATGTGGATGGGAAACGTGATGTAGACGAATGCCCGGCCGACCATAGCCGGATTGAATACATTGGCACCGAAACCACCGAAAGCCATCTTGCCGAAGGAGATGGCGAACACTCCACCCAGTACAACCATGTACAGCGGGATCGTCGGGGGCAGAATCAGGCCGAACAGCATTCCCGTGACGAACACGGCCTCAGAGACGTTTCCGTCCTGGCCGCGTACGAAAAGCCATTCCGTGATCACGCAGGTCGAGACGGAAAGAACGACGATTGCTAAGCTAACCCACCCAAAAAAGAATATCGAACCGACGAATGCCGGGATCAAACAGAACACCACCTTGCGCATGGCAGGCTGCTTCTGAAACGCGATGGGCATGGGCATATCCTACACAATTATCGATTCATGATCTATGTTTCAAGTAATCATGGACAATACGATACGGATCCGTTGGGATTATCACTCGCCCCCAATCATCCCATAATACAAATTCTCCGAATCAAGGACAACAAAAAAATGACTCTGTATTTATTTTATTTCCCGAACACATCACTGAAAAAGATGTGGGGTTACGGACAGGAGGTCAATGCGCCTCGTTCAATTCCTTCGCCAGTTCCGTAAACTCTTCCAGATGCTTCTCCTCCTCCCAGAGGATCACCTTCAGATATTCCACGACTTCTTTGTGGTCGATCTTTTGAATGTGATCTTTGTACTGGGCGATGGCGCCTTTCTCCAATTGGATGGCCCGTTTCAAGAAATCTGCAGTCGTATGTCCGCCGAAAGAAAGCTCGTGATGAACCATCGTGGGAATGCCGCCGAAATCCGTTACCAAGCCCGACAGCCATTCCACGTGCCGCATTTCGTCCTTTCCGATCTCTTCCATCTCACAACTGGGCTCACAATGCTCGGAGACGAACGCGTTCCTCATATAGGTCAGGATCGCATCGATCTCGCCCGTGATGTCTTGATTCAGGAGCTTGACGACTTCCTCGGCCGGCATCTTGCCCTCGAATTTTCTATCTTCCGCCTGGGACATTCCCACCATGCCCACACCCAGTGCGGCCGTGCCCGTGGCAGCTTTCTTCACAAAATGTCTCCGGGACATCTTCTTGTCTTTCATGATCCGTTCCTCCTCGTTTAAGAAGATATGCTGATGTCATACCTATTCATTGCGTGATCGAATGAAAAAAATTAAAAATTACCCGCCCTCCCACATCTCCCAAAAAACAATCTCTTCCATGGATTTGCGCTCACGAGGGGCCTTTTCTTTTTGTAGAACCGATTCATCGAGTCCTTCCGGCGATCCCGGATACCCCACGATGACCAGCGCATGAACTCGGTACTCATCAGGAATATGCAGTTTTTCTTTCAGCCTGCGTTCTTTAAATCCCGCGATGGGATGTACGACAAGACCCAGATGGATGCCCTGAAGGAGTACGTTCTCTATGGCCAGGCCGATGCCCAGAGGATAATAATCCCGCCCAGTGATCTGGCAATCGAGGTCGGGTTTGGAGGCAATCGTCAAGATGACCGGGGCACGCCTTGCCCAACTGTTACCCTGGTTAAGACACTCCTTCACGCTATCCAGGGATTCACCCCTGGAAACGATGAATCGCCAGGGCTGAGTGTTGGAACACGACGGTGCCCAACGGGCGGCTTCCAGCAGACTCAAGAGCTTCTCTTCTTCCAGGGGACGATCTGGATCGAAAACGCGTCCGCTGTGCCTTTTCAGGATCAATTCATGAACCGGTATCATGCCATGGGTTCCTTTCGGATTCTGTCCGCAGCACGATTCAAGGGGGCGACGACGGTTAGCCGGGATTCGTTCTGCGTATTTATATCATAGGATGCGAAACGGTCTACGTCGATACATGCGGGTTGATGTAGGTTTTCCGATCGTTTTATGGTTGAATGATTCATGTTTTCCAGTTTGATGGATGTGTTCAATCATTCATGTCCAAGATGGGAATGACCTCCGATAAATCGGGTTTTTGCTGAATTGGGTACACCTTGGCAAAACGTACGATGCCTTGTTTATCGACGACAAAAACGGCTCTCCCACCGATTCCCTTTTCGTCTATGTAGATGCCATACATGGAGGCCACAGCCCCTTTGGGATGGAAATCCGAGAGGAATTCCACCTGCGTTACACCCAGGGATTCGGCCCAGGCTTTCTTCGTGGGAATGCTATCGACACTGATACCCAGGGCCACGGTGTCCTTATCGATGAGTGTCTGAATGTTTTTCTGAAGGTCCTTCATCTGCTCCGCGCATACGCCCGTCCAGGCCAGCGGATGGAACGAAAGGAGAACATGTTTTTTCCCGTAAAAATCGCTGAGTTTGATCCGTTTATCTCCGACCGCCGGCAGTTCAAAATCAGGGGCTTTATCACCAACCTTGGGGACATCCTGAGACATAATCACCTCCATTAAAAATGTATTGAGTCAGGGTTTGTCATGTGTTCTATTTTCTCATGAACCGATCTTTTTAATCGATGGATAACCTTGAATAAGAATCCCCTGTCTTGTTCGATTCGATATATTGGATTTTTAAACAGCAGCTATAATGGACGAGCACATCCGTGGAGAACGGGTTGATTGGCACACTTCGATTATAAGCATCATTCATATAAACAGCGTCAGTTGACTCTGCATCGTTTCGTTCACGTACATTCCCACGGCACCGTATTCATCGATCAACGTCTCATCCAGCCGATTCTTCGAAATACCCATTACCTCCATCGTCATTTCACACGCGATAATCCGCCCGCCCAATGCTTTAAAGTCACTCATCAATCTTTCGGCACTGGCGACATGCGCTTTTTTCATCTTCTTCTTCATCAACCAGGCACCCAATCCCAGCATATTCATCTTCGAAAGCGGAGCCTTGGACAACTTTCCCCGGATGAGTCGCTGGAGTCCCCAGAATGTGAAATAAAGAGTCACCTCACCCCCCATGGCCAAAAAGCCGTTTCCGATGATGAGTGCACTCATAAGCTTGTCCAGATCGCCACTGTGGACGACTATCGTCGCTTTTTTCATGGAATCAGCCTATTTCTTGATAAAAATATGCCACACGCCCGAATCTTCCGTCTCTTCGTTTAAAAGCTCCAGCCCGAGGGACCGGACGGCCATGGGTATCTCTTTCTTGGACGCGCCATGGGTTCCTTTCACCTCGATGATCTGACCCTTTTGTGCTTTCATCACAGCCTTGCGCATCTCCACCAACGGAATAGGACACGTTTCTCCGATGACATCTACGGTGACATCGGATTCGATGGATGCGTTCATTCAATCACCCCGATAAATAATTTTTACCTTTTTCACATCCCACAGGGGCTCGATGCGCTCGATGATCTCATGCTTCACGTTGTTGGAGAATTGATGCATCGGCGGCAGTTCTACATAGACCGTCACGACACCGTCCTTGACTTCCACATCCTGAACCAGTTTCGTCTTCACAACGTCCAGTCCAGCCAAGGGATTGATAACCCTGGACAGACGTTTTAATACGATTTTTTCATCCGTGGGCACTTTATCCTTGAGCAGGCCGTGCTGATGCTCGTAGTTTTCAATGGCCGTACGAAGCGCGTCCACGGCCAGCACCGCACAATGCACTTTCACGGGCGGCAGTCCTCCCAACGCTTCGGCAGCCGACTTCCAACTGAGTTTCTTGGCATCTTCCAGCGTCTTGCCGATGGCCAAATCGGTGATGATGGACCCCGTGGCAATGTTGGACGCACATCCGTACGACTCAAACTTGATGTCGTCGATGACCTTGGTCTTGGGATCGACCTTAAGATAAAGCTTCACCATATCTCCGCAGGCCGGACTGCCTTCCGTAGCCACAGCATCGGGGTTTACCAGTTTCCCCACGTTATGCGGATGGCGAAAATGCTCCAATACTTTTTTCGTATAAGGGAATGACATGGGTTTTCTACTCCTTACTCTTTAAGGGACTGATTTTTCGTAACGCTTCTACGACTTCCTTGCAGCTTTCGATTACATAGTCGATTTCTTCCATCGCGTTGAACCGGCTCATCGTAAATCGAATCGATCCGTGGGCGCGCTCGTGGGTGAAACCCATGGCCATCATCACGTAGCTGGGTTCCAGAGAGCGGGAAAAACAGGCCGAGCCGGTGATGACGGAGATCCCCTTCATGTCAAGATGGAGGACAACCGACTCACCTTCGATCAGGTCGAAAGACACGTTGACGTTCCAGGGAAGGCGCCGGTCGAGGTCCCGGGGGCCGTTTACGGTAACGCCTTCGATTCGACTACTCAAGCCTTCCATCAAAGCCTTCTGAAGAGACCGAATAAAAGCCACGTGCTCCGGGGTTGCCAGTTCAACCGCCTTTCCAAAACCCACAGCACCCGACACATTCTCCGTACCCGGACGTATGTCGAACTCGCTGTACCCGCCGTGGAAAATTTTAACCAGGGGCGTATCCTTTCGGACGTACAGCGCTCCCACACCCTTTGGGCCGTGAATCTTGTGTGACGAAAGGGTCACGAGATCCGCATGGACGGCATTCACATCCAAATCCAGCTGCGTGAAGCTCTGAGCGGCATCGGTATGGTACAGCACGCCCTTCTCTTTGCAGATTGTCCCGACTTTCTCGATGGCCTGTACTGTGCCGACTTCATGGTTTCCGTGCTGAACGCTTACCAGGAACGTTTGGTCGTTGATACTGTCCCGAAGCTGATCGAGGTCGATGAATCCTTCTTCGTCCACATCCAGCCAAGTGACCTCGTTTCCTTCCTGTTCCAGCCATTGGCACGTATGGAGAACCGTGTTATGCTCGACTTTTGAGCATATCATACGGTTCTTCTTACCCCGAAATGCCCGAGCCGTTCCTTTCAGGGCCAGATTATTCGCTTCGGTGCCACCCGACGTGAAAACGATTTCCTCTGGGGAGGCGTTCAGTCGTTTTGCGATTATTTCCCTGGCATTATCCAGGGCCTCCCTTGCCTGAATACCCGGCGTGTGACTGAACTGCGATGACGCCACTGCGTAAATATCCGTAAAATACGGCATCATCGCTTCCACGACTTCAGGATCGGTTCGAGTGGTCGCCGCATTATCCAAGTAGACTTTTCTATCTTCCATGTTTTGTTCCTACCTTAGGGTATCATCGAATCTGAATATGTCGTCATTACACTCCGGGCTTTTGATGAAAGTTCCGTAACAACAAAGCATA
>CAZTKR010000087.1:0-13334 GCA_964614115.1 uncultured bacterium
GGAATGCCCTCTTTTTCGAATACTTTTTTTGCTTCATTCTCGTAGAGTCGCATTCATACCTCATCTATATGTTGATAAGAGATTCTCTCCATTAAGTAAAAGGAAAATGTCCCATCGGATTTTGGCAGAATCGTCATGGCCTATTGCAGGTGCTTCAACTTCTGCTTCGTGTATGCCAGGAGCCCGCCCGCCTTCATGATGGCCATCATCTCCGGTGGTAATTTAGGGAACGTGTAACGCTTTCCGCCGATGATAATAGTGCCCGACGGCGCGTCGACCTCTACTGTGTCGCCGTCGTTGTATGCACCCACCGCCTCCGGGCATTCGATGAGGAGCAGCCCCTGGTTGATGGAAGCGCGATAGAAGATACGGGAGAAGTTTTCGGCAACGATTGCTCTGATTCCCACGGCCTTGAGCCCCAGGGCGGGTTGCTCGCGCGAGCTGCCGCAGCCGAAATTCTTCCCAGCGAGGATGATGTCCCCCGATTTCACACGGGTGGCGAACGAGGGGTCCAGGTCTTCCAGGAGATGCGGCTTGATCTCCTCGGCCGTACTGCAGGTGTACGTATACTTGCCGGGAAAGAGCATGTCCGTATTGATGTCGTCGCCGTATTTCCAGACCGTCATCCTACGTCTCCTTCCTGGGATCGGTGATTTTTCCAAAAAGGGCCGAGGCTGCCACAGTAGCCGGACTCGCCAAGTAGATTTCGGCTTCTTTGCAGCCCATCCGTCCCTTGAAATTCCGGTTGGCCGTGCTCAGGCATCTCTCTCCCGGAGCCAGGGCTCCCTGATGGGCACCCAGACAGGGGCCACACCCCGGAGGAAGCAGCACGCCACCGGCCTGGATCAGGTCGTCCAGGAGGCCTTCGTTCATGGCTTCGCGGAGTATGGACCGGGAAGCGGGCAGGAGGAGGAGCCGGGTATCGGGGGAGACCTTCTTCCCCTGCAGTATCCTGGCTGCCTCCCGAAAGTCACTCAGCCGGCCGTTGGTGCACGTGCCGATAAAACACTGGTCTACGGGAAGTCCCTCGACGTCCGAGACTTTTTTGACGTTATCCACTGTATGGGGGAGGGCCACAACGGGTTCGATGGCGTCCAGATCGTATGTGTATTCTTTCAGATAGGAAGCATCGCTATCGGCCCACACCGCCCGATACGCGTCCGAGGGAATACCGTGCTGGCTGAAAAACGTCTCCGTCACATCATCCACCGGGAACACGGTGATCTTGGCTCCCATTTCTACGCCCATGTTGGCGATGGTGAACCGCTCGTCCATGCTCAGATGACCGATGTCACCGTGAAACTCCACGGCGCAATAGTTGGCTCCGTCGGCCCCGATATTACCGATAATAGTCAAGACAAGGTCCTTGGCCGAAACCGGCGGCTGGAGATGTCCCTTCAGTGTGATCTTGATGGTGGGTGGAACCTTGAGCCACGTCTCACCCGTCAGCATTAGGGCGGCGGCTTCTGTACGGTCGATGCCCGTGGAGAATGCGCCCACGGCCCCGTAAGAGCAGGTATGAGAATCGCTACCCAGGATGAGTCTCCCGGGCAGGGCGAATCCCTTCTCGTATACGATCTGATGGCAGATGCCCTCGCCAATATCGAAGAAATTTTTTATCCCGTGCTCACGGACGAATTCGCGTATCTTTTTGTGCCCGGTTGCGTTTTTCTCCGATGCCGCGGGAATGACGTGGTCGAGCACGATGACCGACAGTTCCGGGTTGACCACGCCGTATTCCTTCAACTCGTTTTGGATCTTCCCGATGATGGCGGCGGTGTTGTCGTGGGTTAACAGATGGTCGGGCTTAACCGTGACGATCTGGCCCACATCCACAGCCATGTTTCCCGATTTTTCGGCCAGCACCTTCTGAGCAAACGTCATTCCCATGGCCCATTCCCTCTCACTGTAAATGCCATTCTTTTATCATCTCAACCAATGAGGTCATCTGCTTCTGACTTATGCCCGTTTCATTCAGAAGCTTTTTAAAGAGTCCGTTCTCGGACACATAGAAGTGATAAATGTGCGTCGAGTCGTCGTCGGTGTCCGATGCATCGTACACGGCTGTCTGCGCCAGAACCGCCAGGGCAATCCATTTTTTCAACGGGCTGTCTTCGAGCATGTTTACGTCCTTATAGTGATGGTACTGGATGGAGTCGCATACGGTTTCGGGCAAACGCCATGCCTTGGCCAGGAACGATCCCACAACACAGTGATTGGTCCGGTAAAGCGCCTCCTCCACCTCGATGATGGGTGTGCCGTCGGCACATCGAGAACAGACCTCGGCATAGTACTCGTCGAACTTTAAGGCCAGCATGGGCATGCCGCAGTCGTGGAACAGGCCCAGCATGTACGCCTGATTCGGTGGCACGGCCGTCCCCTTCTTGCTGTGACTGTTTTGAGCGATCCAGTGGCATGCATGCGCCACCTGCAATGCATGGTGGTAAAACACGTCCATTTCCCTGACGGGCAGGCGAAACGTTTTCATGGCATCACGGAAGGCAGACGTCAATACGATGTTGTTGAAATGATCCAAGCCCAGTACGGACAGGGCCGCGTTGATGGATTTGACGCGCTGGGGCAATGCGAAAAACGACGAGTTGGCGATCTTGAGTATTTTGGCTGTGAGGGAGACGTCTCGACTGACCAAAAGGGCGATGGTCTTGTATTCGGGCTCGTGCTTGGCCATCTCCTGGTTGAGTTCCGTCAGGATACGGGGAGATGAGGGGATGGCAATGCTGCGGATAACCTTTTTGGCCTCCTCGACGATATTTTCATCCAGGGCAAAAGATCCGTCTGATGAGTTCTGTTTATGGGAACTGGACATTGGACTGTCTCTCTATCTGAATCATTTATTGAACAGACCGCCCCTTTGGTATATCTTCATCTGTATATCCGAGAAATGCTCGGCCTTTATTTTTTCGCCCGTCTTTTGGCGAAGGATCTCACCCTTACTCAGGTGGATGGTAACCGTCTCCCCGTCTTCGATATCGGAATCGGCCAGGTCGCTGATGACGATGGGCAGGCCGGCGTTGATGGCATTACGCTCATAAATAGCCCCGAAGGATTTGGCCACGACGGCTTGGACGCCCAAGCTTTTGAAGCAGTCCACGGCCTGCTGACGGGAAGAGCCGGCTCCGAAATTACGGCCCGTGACCACGATGTCTCCCGGTTTTGCCTTCTGAGCAAAGTCCTTCCAACCCTCCAGGTTGTCGAAGGTATATGGCCCCATCTGGTCGATGTCGGTGATGGCCAGGTACCGGTTGTGGAAGATCATGTCGGTGTCGATATTATCCTTACGGATGACCCATACGCGCCCCGTCAATTCCACGGGTTTTTCCTTTCGGGATTCTGGAGACGTCTCCTTTTCTGGAGCAAGAGCCTGTTGTGGTTTTCCGGAGGCAAATACAGCAGGCTTCCCCGGAATCGCTTCGGGCGTGGTGATGATACCGGCCACGGCGGAGGCCGCGGCTGTGGCCGGTGAGGACAGGTAGACCTGACCCTTGCCCTGTTTACCGGCAAAGTTTCGGTTTCCTGTACTGATGGTTACCTCTCCCGGGCCGTTCTGACCGATCTGGCCGGCAGCGCATCCGGCACAACCGGCATTGCCGACCAGGGCGCCCGCCTTCATGAAGATATCGATCAGGCCTTCCTTCAGGCAGCGCTCCCATATTTTCCGGGTCGACGGCACGATTTTGAGCACCACGCCAGGAGCGACTTTCCGGTCTTTCAGAATCGTGGACGCTGCCTGCATGTCTTCGAACCGGCCGTTGGTACACGAGCCGATGAATGCAGAATCTATTTTTGTCCCTTCGATTTCCCGCACAGGAACGACATCCTCTGGATGACCCGGCCGGGATGCCAAAGACTCCAGGTCCGATAAGTCTATCGTTACGGTTCCGTCATACACGGCGTCGGGATCGGCGTACACGGGTTCGAAACGATCATTGCTCAACCTTTTGAAATGCTCCAACACATCGTCGTTGGGAGGGAACAGGGAGACGATGCCGCCCATTTCTGTGGCCATGGATGCGATGGTGATTCGGGCGCTCAGTCCCAGGGTGTCTGCAGCATGGCCGGTGATTTCGGCCGCGTATCCCAAGAGGCCGGAAGCGCCGAACTCCTGGAGAAGCCGCAGGGTGATGTCCTTGGCACTGGTTCCAGACGGTGGTTTTCCCGTCAGGACGATTTTTATCGATTTGGGGACTTTGAACCAGATCCGTCCGTACGCCCAGGCCGCGGCGATATCCTGATCCCCCATGCCCTGGCCGAACGCACCGATGGCTCCCAGGATGTTGGCGTGGGAGTCGGTGGACACCAGCGTCCCGCCTGGACCGACCAAACCGTCATCGATGGCGATGTGGGTTCCGATCCCGGACTGGATGTCGTAAACGGGAATACCGTGTTCCCGGGCGAAGGTACGGCATATCTGTTGGTTGGTGGCGTATTTTTGGTCCGAGCCCGTGGGATTGCAATCGAAGGTGAAGAAGGTCTTCTCAGGATCGTGAACGGCAAGCGAGTTGTCCCGGATGTTCTTGACGACATTGGCTCCGCCGAAGTCTCTGGCCAACCGGGCGTCGATGAGGATGTCTGCGATCTCGCCGGGTGTCACGGGCTTGTCGGCATGCAGGGTAAGAATTTTTTCGATGATGGTCGATCCCATGGTTGTCTCCAAGCTATCGTTCGATCAAGAGCCCTTTTTGCAGCATGACCAGCGGGTCGAATGTGGCAAAATCAGACTGATGGATGAAGATGGTTTCCACGACTTTAGGCCGGCCGTCGCCTTCCTTGGAGTGGCAGGCGATCATGTTGACGATGTCGTCGGGGAGTCCGTGCTGGGCGGCAAGTATGCCCCCGGAGATGGGGTGACGCGCATACTTTCCCGGAAGGCTCTTGCGAAATCCACCGGACCCGTCGGATTCGATTTCCAGGAGCTTACCCACATCGTGGAGAAGGGCACCGGCGTAGAGTTTGTCGAAATCGATCCGGTAGGGGAGGTTGTCGTACGCGTCTGCCTGTGCCCGTGCCAGGGCAACGGCTCCCTCGGTCACGGCGATGGTATGCTGAATGAACCCGATGCCGTGGGTATCGGCCAGGAGGGTAAACGGCATCTTCTTCAAGGCCTCCACGGATGTCCAGTGACCCTTCTCACATGCGTCCACCCAGGTTTCGACCACTTTATCGCGGAGGTCTTTATCCTGGATGCACGTCAGTTGTTCATGGAACAGCGATTCGATGTCTTTTGCTTGGATCATGCGGTATCTCCCTCGGTAAACGTCCCCTGAAAATCAGGTTTTTATTCGATGATGTGTTTTTGTAAAGATAGGCAAGTCAGAAGAAAATAGCAAGGTCGGATTGATAGAAAAGGGATGGTTTTGCAGGCAATGTCCATACTTGAGAGGGACTATGCCCGGGCTGGTTCCAATCCCTGGATGAAGGCATGAACGCACTCGGGCAGACGGGCGCTGTACCCGCCTTCCATCACAACGAATGTTGGCTTGTTCAGGTCGGCGATTCGTTTTCCTATTTTGCCGTACGTAACGACATCCAAGTTGAGCTGGGTGAGGGGGTCCTCCTTAAATGTGTCGAAACCGGCAGAGATGCCCAGGAGATCGGCATTAAAATCGGCGATGTGCCCGCAGGCTTCATCCAGCACACTTAAATATTTATCTTCCGGGGTATAGGGCGGCAGAGGAAAGTTAACGGCATTCTCGCGGGACTGGAGACCGGTTCCAGGATACAGAGGGCTCTGGTGCAGGGAGACGTAGAGCACGGAAGGATTCCCCATGAAGATGTCTTCCGTGCCGTTCCCGTGATGACAGTCGATGTCGAGGATGGCGGCCGTCAAACCTGGCTTGTCTGCCATAATCTTTGCCACGGCGATGGCGATGTTGTTGATGTAGCAGAATCCCATCACGCGGTTCCGCGTGGCATGATGACCCGGAGGCCTCATCAGGGAGAAGGCAGCGTCTCCTTTTAAAGCCGAATGCGAGGCCAGGATGGCGGAGCCCGCAGAGAGGAGGGCATAATCGATGATGCCGGGCAGTGCGGGCGTATCGCCGTCGAAAAAGGTTTCCGTTTTGATGCTGGTGAGGAGTTCCTCCGAATGGACGCGCAGGACGTCCTCATCGCTGCAGGGATGGGGCTCGGTGAAATCGTATCCTCTTTCCTCGAGATACTGATGCGTCGCCTGGATCCTCTGGGGAGATTCGGGATGACCCGGGTACTGGTACGACAAACATGTCGGTGAGTAGTATATTTTCATGGTCATCGACTTTCGTTTAGGATGGCATCCGATCAATGGAATTTAATGGATTGGCATACGAATGTCAAATAAAAAAAGAACATGGGTTTGCGAGAGTTCAGACTTGTATTTCGGATGTGAATTATGTACATTAGGTTTACTTTATGGAACTTCTGGATCACATCAGCGAAGCTGCCGACTATTTATTTTCGTTTTTATCAGCCACGCATCCAAAGATCGGCATCGTGCTGGGATCGGGTTTGGATTCCTGGGCGGATGGTCTCGACGACCGTGTCTCTGTCGATGTATCGAACATCCCACACTGGCCGGTGCCCACGGTGGAGGGGCATTCCGGGCGGGTCGTGCTGGGGAAAAAGGGAAAGGCTACCGTCCTGTGCCTGCAGGGAAGGCTCCATTATTACGAGGGACATACGATCCAGGACGTGGTTTTTCCCATCCGGGTTCTGGGGCGTATGGGGATTCGTCATCTCATCTTGACCAATGCGGCAGGCGGGTTGAATTCAGACTTCTGTCCCGGCGACCTGATGCTTATCACAGATCACATCAACATGATGGGAGCCAATCCGTTGATCGGGTCTCATGATCCCGCGCTGGGCATGCGCTTTCCGGATATGACCGATGTCTACGATGCCGAATATATCGCCCTTGCCGAAGATGTCGCCAGGGAACGGCAGTTGCCCTTACAAAAAGGTGTTCTGGTGGCCGTATCCGGGCCCAGTTACGAGACGGCCGCAGAAGTGCGGATGCTGCGATCCCTGGGGGGAGACGCCGTGTGTATGTCCACCGTGCCCGAGGTGATCGCAGGTGTGCAGATGGGGATGCGGATTCTGGGAATCTCATGCATCACGAATATGGCCACGGGCTTGTCCGAGGGGAAGCTGTCCCACGATGAGGTGAGGCGTATCCCGACGCAGGTAATCGAGCGTTTCGGCGTCTTGCTGAATGCGCTAGTCTCAAAGATTTTCGGAATAACGTAAGGAAAGAAAAATCGATGAGATACAGAATTATTGTCAATCCCGTTGCGGGCAGAGGAGCCTCTCTAAAAGCGGTTCCTCAGGTCAAGGCCCTTTTGAATCGGCAGGGTCTGCCCTTTGATGTCGTTGTCACAGAGCGTCCATGGCACGCCGCCCAGCTGGCTCAGGATGCGGTTGCTCAGGGATTCGATGTCGTCGTGGCCATGGGTGGGGACGGTACGGCCAATGAGGTGATCAACGGCCTGATGCGGACGGCAGAGCAAGGCCCCCTTCAGAGTGCCCTGGGTGTTCTGTGTGTCGGGCGGGGCAACGATTTTGCCTTTGGCGCGGGCATCCCGCGTGACTTGGAAGAAGGCTGCCGGATTCTGGCCCAAGGGAAAAAACGGCGCATCGATGTGGGCCGTGTGACGGTGGACGATTCCTCTGAGAGCCGTTATTTTGGGAACGGCATCGGAATCGGATTCGATACCGTGGTGGGTTTTGAAGCGGCTAAGATGAAGCACCTACAGGGTTTTTTATCGTACTTGGTGGCTGCGCTGAAGACGCTTTTCTTTTTATTCCGGGCTCTTAAAATCCAGATCGATTGTGACGGTAAAGCGTGGGATCAGTCCTCATTGATGGTATCCGTCATGAACGGACGGAGAATGGGGGGAGGATTCCTGATGGCACCCGAGGCGGAATCCGACGATGGTCTGCTGGACTTTTGCATCGCCGGTGTGGCAGGACGCATGCGGCTGCTGTTTTTAATGACCCGATTCATGAAGGGCACGCAAGGGAAAAGCAAGATCATCACGACGGGTCGGACAGTGCGGATCAGCATCACGGCACTGGAGGGGACGCTGCCCGCACATGCCGACGGGGAAACACTGTGTACGGAGGGCCGAAAGCTGGACGTAGAGCTATTGAAGAACCGGCTGGACGTCATCTGTCCGTCCGCAGAGTAAGGCCGTCGATGCGTCTGTGGGACTTCAAGGCGAGATGGTATGGGCATCTACGTTCTTCGGTACCAGCACGATGGGTTCTTAGCCGGGAGATTCGGCTCCTCAAGGGACTGATGGACCGGCAGCGCCTTCGGCCCGCCGTGGCACTGGACATCGGCACCGGCGTGGGGGCCAGTCTGGACATCTATTCATCGGGCACGACCGTCATCGGTTTGGACAGGTCATGGCCGATGGTTCGGAGAGGTCGAAAACATGCGCGTATGATCGGTATCGTGGGAGATGCTCTGAGTCTTCCGTTCCTGGAATTTAGTCTCCCCTTCATCTCATCCATCGGACTGACGGAATATCTAGCCGATAAGCGAGCATTCTTGCGAGAGGTGAAGCGTGTGTTATGTAAAGGGGGATGTTTCCTGGTTACCATCGCGCGGCCGAATATCTGGAACGGAATGCGACACCTTCTAGGTCATCGAATCCGAACGATAAAACCCGACTTGTGGACAGTCATGACCCGGAATGAGGGATTCATCTGTTTGGCCCAGGCAAGGACATTCCTCCAGTCTCAGTACCTCTTACAGGCGACGGATCATTGAAACACATAACGATGACGGGAAGGTAGCATGACTCGATCCAACCTGCCTGATCGGATGATGTGCTTATGGCATCCTAAGAACCGATGGCGCGCTTTCGTTTTCCTGGGTGTCCTTGCCTACGTGCTTATCGCCGATTGTGTTGTCGGTCTCCGGCCGGATCATGGGTTGCTGGCTGTTTTTATCTGTTGCCTGGCTCTGGGGAAAGCAAAATCCAAACGATTCCTGTTCGACTGGGCACCCTTTATCCTGTTCTGGATTGCCTATGATCTGATGAGAGGTGTCACGGATGCGCTCCGGTACGCGGTGAACGTGGCCCCTCCGTATCGACTCGAGCTCTTCCTGTTCGGTCCGCTATTCGGCGGACAGATTCCCAATTTTTATTTTCAGTATTTTCAAGTCATCCACGAGGGTGCTCTGGGCAAGGTAATTCTGGACGTCCTGGGCGCTGTGTTCTATATACTCCATTTTGTCGCCCACCTCATCCTGGGGTGGATTCTCTGGCATACGACGTCAGACCGGCCTCTGTTCTACCATTTTATCTATACCATCGCTGTGCTGAGCGTCCTGGCGTTGGCCACGTTCATGATTTATCCTGCTGCCCCTCCCTGGTATGTGTACGAGTATGGCCTGGCGCTGCCCACCGGTACGGTGGAAGGGAGTGCTGCCAGCTTGATAAATTTCGACAGACTCATCGGATTGAACATTTTGCAGTCGATCTGGAACAACTTCAATTCGAACCTGTTTGCGGCCATTCCTTCGCTGCACGCTGCCCACGCTGTGGCCATCGCTTTTTTCGGGATGAAAAAATTTCGTCGATGGCGTCCTCTGTGGCTTATCCATCCCATAGGCACGTGGTTTTCGGCCGTTTACCTGAACGAACATTATATCATCGACCTCGTGATCGGACTGGTGTATTTGATCGTGGCCTACTGTTCAGTGAAGTGGCTCATCTATCCCAAGGTTTTCAAGAAAGCCATTGAGGGCACTCCGGATACGTGATATACCTCCAGAACAACTATGCAGTTTATTGATGACTATCGGTTTTTTCGTCACTCTCTACTTTTGACAGTGGATGATACATTCAAAGAACAACAGTGAAGAAATCGGCTGGAACGAGCGATTAGGAAACACGGAAGGCATCTCATTTTCATGGAGCGGTCGCTTGAAGAATATGTCTTATCCTCAATTTTAATCCAGAATGCAGGGGATATCATGCTAAAGATTAAAAAACAACATTTAAAAAGATGTATTTTTACAAGAAGGTTATTTTCTGTTTGCTTTTTATTCATTTTGTTTACAAGCCCGTTGTTTGTGTCGGCCGTGTTCTCGCAAGAGGTTTCCTCAAAACAGTCTCGACCGAAGGGCGAAGCGGATGTTATTACGGGATGTACGACGATACTGGTTGGCAGGCAGGCCACGGCAGATGGCAGTGTGATGATGGCGCACAACGAGGATATGGGGACGTTGCCGGGAAGGCTCATCTGCCAGCAGAGCCAGAGACCGTCTCAGGAAGAAGTAGAAATCAACTACGTCACCCTGCCTCAAGTGGAGGAGACCTACGGGTACTGGGCATCGGGCAATTCGCGTTCCGTGGCCGACAGCCTGTACGACGGCGGATGGATTCTCTGCGGCATGAATACGTCCGGGGTTTCTCTGGGCTGCAACACGATGCAAACGCGGGAAGAGCCGATTCCCAGGGGGAAAGGCATACTGCGTTACAGCATCCGTCAGCTGGTTCTTGAAAGATCGAGGACGGCCCTGGATGCCGCCCATCTGGTCGGTACGCTCATCGATGCATTTGGTCAGAGCGGCAGTGTGGTGGCCTATTGTATCGCGGACCGGGACGAGGCTTGGCTGGTGGAGACCACGAATCGGCAGTGGGTGGCCCGGCGTATCCCAGACGACGGATTCCATGTGGTGGCGAATCAGTATACCATCGAGACGGAGTGGGACATGGCCAGCGAGGGCCTTGTCGAGTATGCCATATCCCAAGGCTGGTACGATCCGTCCGGCGGGCCGTTTAACTTCAAGATGGTCTACGGCGATCCAGACCGGATGGACCGGCCTGGGGATACCCTCCGAGAGCATCAGGGGCGCAGCATGCTCCAGGAAAAGATCGGCGCGATCACTGTCCGGGATTTGCTGAGTGTCTTATCCTCGCCTCCGGTACAGAATACGGGCACGCAGGCCTTTATGGTCTGGCACCTGAGGAAGAACATGCCGCATGAGATCGGGCACCTGATGTGGCATGGCATGTGCGGTGCCAACACGAGCGTGGCCGTGCCCGTGTACGCCAGCAGTAACGGCATGCCGGACGCGTACACAGATGCACTGTTCGAAGAAGACTTCGAATCGGCATGGTGGTCGTTCGAACGCCTACAAAAGCATCTGTATCCGCAAATAGATACGTACGCGGAATCCTTTGATGATGCGCGAAAAGCAATGGATGCCTTCCAGGAGTCGATATACAAAGAAACGGCTGATATCGAGTCGAAGGCAATGGGGCTATGGAAACGTGGGGATATGGAAAAGATAAGAGCCCTGCTTTCTCATTTCACGTACGACAAGATGGAAGACGCCCTCGAGGTAGCGAGGAAGGTGTATTCATCATTAAAGTAATGGAGTCTTATCGTTCTGTATGAAAAAAATACTTGACTTTGCCCCATTTTTATATTAATTTATTATTAATATTATTATTAGATTTCTTAATATTCTACGTTTGTCCATTGTCCAACGGTTCGGGATAGCATCGTACCTTTAAACAGAGAGACCCCATACGGACGTTCATACTTGCTCTAAATGAGTTATAATCTCGACTGTTGTATTCGTCTTGGGATGGATAAGGCGACTCACCCGGATTCTCGGCTGAAAATACTGTTGGAATCATTCATTCCGTATACTCAGGTATGGAATCATTTATCCTCCAGATGCCATAGCAGGAGGAGGACAGCGTTCTCTCACGCTGTATGGAATAGGAAGTGATGTTCTATGCATAGAATCGTCGACCAGCTTCGTACATCTCCCATCAAGCAGAAGCCTCGCATCGTCAAGCAGGACCTGATCGATTACTACAGGGATATCTCCTCCCAGCCCGGCGGGGAAAAGATCGGTATCGAGTGCGAAAAAATCGGTGTCGATGTCAATACAGGCCAAAATATCCCATACTACGGAACCAGGGGCTTCTTAAACATCCTGAAGCGTTTGGTCCAGGAACTGGGCTGGGATGTTGTGGTGCGAAACGGGCGTAACATACTGGAGTTGAAGCGGCGAGATACACGCCTGACCCTGGAGTCGGACGGGCGTATTGAGCTCAGCGGTCATGTTCATGATTCCATCCACGATCTCTACCGAGAGTTTTTCCTGCATAGATATGAGATATCCATCATATCCAACATGTTCAACATCATATGGCTGGGTATCGGGATGACTCCCCTGAGTCCTGCTGCGGAAATCGAACTGATTCCTAAAACCCGGGTCGTGATGACGAACCGATACTGGGAAAAGATCGGTGGGTACGGCATTAACTGGTCGCGGCAGACGGCCTCGATCCATGCCAACGTGGATTATCATTCGGAAGCGGATTTGGTGCGTAAGTTCCAAGCGATGCTTAAGATTGGTCCCATTATCACGGGCATATTCGCCAATTCGCCCATATGGCGGGGCAGGCTCACCGATAATCTGTGCAATCGCATGTACCTGGCTCTGCATTCCGATCCCATCCGGTTCGATTCCGACCCCTTTTTTTTCGATCCCGATTTCTCGATTGAAAAATGGGTGGATTACTCCCTGAAAGTACCGATGATGTTCCTGAAGAGGAAGAACACATGGTATGAAGTCCCCAGGAATTTTACGTTTGGCGAATTCCTCAGACGGGGATTTCGGAGTTTCAGGCCGACGATAGAGGATTTTATCCTTCACGAGAGCACGATCTATACCGATGTCCGTATCAAGAAGTACATTGAGATTCGTTGCTGTGACGCCGTACCGCCGGTCTTGGTCGCGTCTTTCCCGGCTTTGATCAAGGGCCTGGTCTACCACCCGGACGGACTGGATGCCATCGATCGCATGACGAGGGGATGGGATTATAACACCGTACAGAGACTGCGTCATCGGGTTGCGAAGAATGCCCTGCAAGTGCGGGTGAATCGTGTGCGCCTGTTCGACTTGGCCCGGGAATTATTGGATATCGCCGATGCCAACCTGAAGAGCATGCGGGTGTATAACATACGCGAAGAGGATGAATCCATCTATCTCCACCCTCTGAGAGAATTTTTAATCGAGAGTAAAATGTGCCCCGCCCGTCTCATCGCGGTGAATTGGGAAACGAAGTGGGACCGAAATATTCACAAGCTCATCGAATTCTGTGCGTACTAAATCGTCATTCAGATCCTTGATACCCCGCCCTAGCAGCCCTCCTCCTCGATGACGGTCCTTTTTTGTGATGGTCTCATCGCTTTAATGCCTCCCCGAACAAACGAAAGATGCATCCATGTATTGACTTTTATGTAATTTTAAGGCATATTGAATGGCCAAACCAACAGGAGATGCCAGCATACAGTGAATG
>CAZTKR010000088.1:0-13235 GCA_964614115.1 uncultured bacterium
AGCCTGATTCAAGATTATTATAAGAATCGGGCTTTCTGCTTTTTGGTAACCAATGCACATGTTGAATAAATAAAGGAGATGAGCCCATGGCCAAACCGAAATTCGCAATATATTGGGCTGGAAGTTGTGGCGGATGCGAGATCGCATTCTTGGATATTCGTGAGAAAATTCTGGATGTTGACAAAGCGGTTGATCTTGTGTTCTGCCCCTGTGTCATGGATACGAAATACAAGGACATTGAGGAAATGGCCGACGGCGAGATTGATGTCTGTCTGTTTAATGGCTGTATCCGGAACGAGGAAAATCTGCATATTGCCGAGCTTCTCAGGAAAAAGTCGAAGGTTCTCGTCGCCTACGGATCTTGTGCCACCGAAGGATGCATACCCGGATTGGGTAACCTGACCGATCGTGAGGGCATTCAGAAGTACGCGTATGAGGAATCCCCCTCCACGGGAAATACGAAAAAAGTCTATCCCCAGAAAAAGACCAAGGTCAAAGCAGGTGAATTAAATCTACCCGAGATGTTCAAGTATGTACGTACATTGGGACAGGTTGTTGACGTGGATTATAAAATGCCTGGCTGCCCACCGGTGGCCGAGCAAATATGGGCCGTCATCGAAGCGGTGCTCACGGGTAATTTACCGCCCAAAGGCTCGGTTGTGGGTGTCAACCCCAAGACGGTGTGCGATGAATGCAATCGGACGAAGGATGAGAAACGTGTGAAAAAATTTGTCAGACCCCATTTGGTTGATCCTGCAGATATCGATCCTGAAAAATGCCTGCTGGAGCAAGGCATCATCTGTAACGGACCGGCCACTCAAGCGGGTTGTGGCGCGCTTTGCCCCCAGGTGAATCTGGGGTGCCGTGGATGCTACGGACCTGCCGAAGGAATTCAGGACATGGGAGGTAAGCTCGCCGGAGCCATTGCATCCATCATCGACAGCGATGATCCGGAGGAGATCGAAAAGATTGTTAATCAGATCGTCGATCCTGTCGGTACGTTTTATCGCTTCAACTTACCCAGTTCATTATTAGGGAGAAAAATCTAATGAAGAAAGTCACAATAGATCCCATTACCAGACTCGAAGGACACGGAAGAATCGAAATTTTCCTCGATGATGCGGGCGACGTGGCGGATGCCTATCTTCAAATTCCAGAACTCCGTGGGTTTGAGAAGTTCTGTCAGGGACGTCCCGTTGAGGAGATGCCCCGCATCACATCCAGAATCTGCGGCGTCTGTCCCGAGGCTCATCTGATGGCTTCGGCAAAGACGTGCGATGCTGTGTATCATATGGATATCCCTCGAACGGCTAAGTTATTGCGAGAATTGTTGTATGTTATTTTTTACGTGACGGATCATACCACGCATTTTTATGCCCTGGCCGGTCCTGATTTTGTACTGGGACCCGACGCACCCAAAGAACAGAGGAATATCTTGGGTATCGTACATAAGGTGGGGGTGGAAATCGGTGGCAAGGTCATCGGAATACGGGGCATCTGTCATGAACTCATCAAAAAAATGGGTGGCAAAGCCGTCCATCCCGTGGGGGCCGTCCCCGGCGGTATGAGTATCGGGATGTCGAAAGAAATGCAGCAAGAGGTACTCGATGCGGGTAAAGAAGCGGTTGAGTTCGGTAAATTCACCATCCAGCTTTTTAATGACATCGTACTGAAGAACAAAGAATACGTCGATCTGATTCTCAGTGACACGTTTACCCACAACACATACAACATGGGGCTAGTGGATGAGAACAACCTTGTGAATTTCTATGACGGCGATATCCGTGTGGTTGGACCCGATGGAAAAGAGTTCGTCAAGTTCAAACCTGTCGATTATTTAAACCACATCGAGGAGCATGTGGAATCCTGGTCCTACCTCAAGTTCCCGTTCCTGAAAAAAGTGGGCTGGAAGGGTCTTGTGGACGGCCCTGATAGCGGTGTCTACAAGGCCACGCCCCTGTCCCGTCTGAATGCCTCCGACGGCATGGCCACGCCCCTGGCGAACGAGGAACACGACCGGATGTACAAAACCCTGGGCGGCAAACCGGTTCAGCAGACGCTGGCCACACACTGGGCACGAATCATAGAGCTTTTGTATGCCGCGGAACGTTGGGTAGAGTTGGTCAGTGATCCCGAGATCACAGGTCCTGAATACAGAGCGGTTCCCACGGCAACCCCGGACGAGGGTGTGGGCGTTGTGGAAGCGCCTCGGGGCACGCTTTACCATCACTATAAAACAGATGCCGACGGTATCATCAAAGAAGCGAACCTGATTGTGGGTACGACCAACAACAATGCGCCCATCAATATGTCTGTTAAAAAGGCCGCTCAACAGCTTATCAAGGGCGGGAAGGTCAACGATGCTCTCTTGAACATGGTAGAAATGGCTTTCCGTGCTTACGATCCTTGCTTCGGTTGCGCAACGCACACGCTTCCCGGTCAGATGCCGATGATTGTGAACATTTATGATACCAGGAAGGAGCTTGTCCAGCAAATCCGAAGAGATTAATCGAGTACTCGGGGATTAGAGATGCCGGATAACGAATGCAGAAAACGTGATAGGATGATTTTTCCAAAGGCATGGATGAACGGTAACTCGATATCGGGCATACCGGATCGTCATCAGCATAAAGAGGTTTAAATACGCTAGAGGTGATGAAGGCAGTTCAGAATGAATATACTCGTCCTAAATAGCGGCAGCAGTTCTGTCAAGTTTCAGCTCTTCGACATGACCGATGAGAAGGTGCTGGCTAAGGGACAGGTGGAAAAAATCGGTTCTAGCGATGCCATCATCACCTATAGGCCACGGGAAAAGAACAAACTTCGCGAGATTCGCGAAGTGCCCAATCACGAAGTGGCCATTGAAATCGTTCTCTCTCTCCTCTTGCATCCGCAACACGGCGTGATCCGCGAGAAAGACGAAATCGACGGTATCGGCCACCGGGTGGTACACGGAGGGGAAGAATTCACGGGATCGATCCTCATCGACGAAGAGGTGAAATCGGCTATCCGGAAGTGCATCCAGTTTGCCCCTCTTCATAATCCGCATAATCTCAAGGGAATCGAGGCATGTGAAGCCTTGCTGCCCGGTATCCCACAAGTCGGCGTTTTCGATACGGCCTTTCATCATACGATCCCTCCCAAGGCCTATATCTACGGTTTGCCCTATGCGCTCTATAAAAAATTATGAATCCGAAGATACGATTTTCATGGCACATCCCATAAATATGTCGCTGAAAAAGCGTCAGAGGTCATGGGCCGTCCCTTAAGCAAGCTTAAAATAATCACCTGTCATTTGGGGAACGGTGCCAGCATTGCCGCCGTTGACCGGGGCGATTCCGTAGAAACCACCATGGGCTTCACCCCACTGGAGGGTTTGATCATGGGTACGCGGTGCGGCGATATCGATCCGGCGCTCGTACCCTACATCATGGAACACGAGAAACTCTCCACAAAACAGGTCGGTTCCATCATGAACAAGAACAGCGGCATGCTGGGCCTCACAGAAACATCCAACGATATGCGGGAAATCGAAGCGGAAGCGTTTAGAGGCAGTGGACAGCATAAACTGGCGCTGGACATTTATTGTCACAGGGTGAAGAAATACATTGGAGCCTATATCGCTGTATTGGGGGGTATCGATGCCATCGTTTTTACCGGAGGTGTTGGCGAGAAGTCTTTCTATGTGCGTGAAAACGTGTTGTCCGGCCTGGATAGTATCGGTATCAAGATTGATCCCAAGAAAAATAAAACGAATGAAGCCAACATCACCGCAGGAAAGGTCAAAGTGCTCGTGATCCCTACCAACGAAGAACTGGCCATCGCACGGGATACGAAGCACATCATGGAAGCGATGGGTGAGATACCCAAAGATGTCATGATAGAAGAGATTGTGAGCGAGGAACTGGCTCATATGAGCGAGGAGGACAAGGCAGCTCTCGTGCTCCTCTGGGCCGAAGATCCCAAAATTTCTGTGAGTGAATTATCCCAGAAATTGAACGAGAAGATTAAACGAAATTTGAACGTACGCACAGTACAGAAAGAATTAGAGATACTGGGATTGTCCAAAGTATCTTCCGACAAACGAAAAAATATTATAAAGTCATCGTAACATGGTAAAAATCGAGAAAGAAGAAGCCGGCTGGATTGTAGCTCTTAGTTGGCTGAGCGCATTGGAGGAAACGGCCCGTGATTTTCACGGCACACGACCTCGCGTATTCTGCGAACGGGCCTACGAGCATTCTGTGGAGCATTTTCTCCGTCGCATCGGTGATGAGTATGGGGTCATCATAGAAAGCTCCGATTCCATACGATCGGCGGTGGAAAATTATATCCAGGTCGGCGTGGCAGGATCGATCTTTCGCGATCCCAGCGATTTCGATTTGGTCGACGTGAATCCGTTTCGTCTCCAGATCACGGTTCACGATTGTAAATACTTGAAGAGTTGTCAGCGACTCATCGACCAGGGATTTTCCATCCGGGATTTAACGTGTGCCCGAATCGGATGTCTGAAGGCGGCTGTGAAGTCTCTGGCAAACATTGAATGCGATTACGAGGTCCAGGCGTTCAACGTAGACGGGGATTGTCAGGGATACATCGAGAGGAAGTAAGCACCAGAGAATGGTAGAATGAGCGATTCGGTTGGAACACTCATAAAAAAAGTCATGCACGGCGAGGATGCCGGTATTCGACGAGAGGCGCTCATCGAGTTGGGATACGAGGAGAGTCCGGACATTTATCCCTTGCTCATCGAGCAGTTGGACGATCCCAACAGCAGCATCCAACATGCAGCGGTCATATCTCTGGGACGATACGGAAATCCCCTTGCCATCGAAGAACTTATCAAACCAAAGATATTCCACTCGCCGGTGGTCAACCTTCGATGGGCTACGGTGGCGGCCCTTGGAAAGCTGGGTGATTATCGCGTGATTGACCACTTGTTAAAGGCCGTGGAGGACTCGGAATGGATCGTACGGAATCAGGCTGTCACTGAATTGAAGGATAAGATACGCGATATCATCGAGCTCAAGGATGCCCGGTATGCACGGATTCTAATCCGGCTTATGGCCTTGGAGAACGAAGAAATCGTGAATCTGGTTATCGAGGGATTCGTTGAACTGGGCGATCAAAGTGTCGGTTTACTCCTCGATGCCCTGAAGAGTCCATCGGATTCTATTCGTGAGAATGCCGCAACAGCCTTGGGTCGTATAAAAAGCCGTGAAGCCGTGGTTCCTCTCATCGAACTCTTAGACGACTCCGAGTGGAAGGTTCGTAGGTCAGCAGCCCAGGCGTTGGGCGAGATCGGAGATAAGAGGGCCATCGAGCCTCTGATTCACAGCTTACGGGATAACGTCGAAAGAGTCCAGCAGGAGGCCGTCGAATCCGTTGTTCGTTTTGGTAAGTTAAGTACGGGCCCGCTACTCAATGCTCTGGCCTATGAGAAGAATAAATTCACGCTGAGGGCCATTCTTCAAGCATTGGGAGCCATTTGCGATATCAAGGCTGTACCTGCACTCGTGGGACAACTGAGCAACAGTTATTTTATCGTCCGCAGAGCTTCACAGCGGGCCTTGGTCCGATTTGGGGTCCAGATCACGGATGTGCTTTTACACACGCTTTCGTACAATAAGTCAGCCATCGATAAACTCTTGAAAGATGCAGAGAACCGGGATGATCCCGCTCTTCAGATTCGGGCCATCCGGGCATTGGGTGGACTGGAGGATCATCGGGCTGTACGCCTTCTTAAAGATCTGGTTGAAAAGGGGTGGCCTGACGTTCAGGATGCGGCCATGCAAGCTTTGATTCAAATCGGGTGTGCGGCGTGGGGCCGATGTGGGACACTCATCGTGCTCCGCAGTATCGCGGATGAATCGATCACGTCCTATCTGGTCGAGTCTCTGTCGGACGACTCGGATAATGTCCGATTGGAGGCGGTACGAACCTTAGCCAAGGTGGACGGTTCCAGTGCCATCGATCCCTTGATTCTGGTAGCCCGGAAGGATCGAGACCCGTATGTCCGTTACGAAGCCGTGCGTTTGCTGAGACGAATCGGTGTGGGCTATCCTCAAGTACTGGAACTCGCCCTTACCGCGTTGAAGGATTCGCATCAGGATGTCCGATCTCAGGCTGCTCGGCTACTGGGAAATTTCCATGATGATAGGTCCATCGCGCCCTTGGTGAAAGCGACGGCCGACCCTAACTGGAACGTTCGAGAAAGTGCGGAGAATGCGCTTTTCAATTTTGGACAAAAGGCCATTCTGCCGCTCATCCAGGCGCTATCCAGTCGTGCTTGGACGACGCGGTTCCGGGCTGCACGGCTCTTGGGCGAAATCGGCGACAGTCGGGCCATTGCTCCCTTGGAGAAGATTCTCAAGAAAAAAGGGGAAAAAGACAAGGTGTTGATTGCGGCCCGGTGGTCGTTGATTAAACTTCGGGGAAGCATAGCGGCTTAGTGTGCTCGATGCTTACCCGTCATCAGGAGACACTGTATGAGAGTAAAGCTTAAAATCGGCGAAAACGAGAAGCGGTTTATCGACCGGGTATGTGAACTGTCGGGACAGAACGTCTATGCCTGCTATCAGTGTGGACGCTGCTCGGCCGGGTGTCCCTTTGCCTTCGAAATGGACATTCTTCCGAATCAGATCATTCGGATGGTGCAGATGGGATTGGAGGAAGAGGTGGTTGCCTCCAAGACCAATTATATTTGCGCCTCGTGCTTTACGTGTCAGTCCCGCTGCCCCAAGGGCATCGATATGGCCAGGGTGATGGAAGCTGTTCGGCTTATCGTGGATCCCAAGGGCAAGGATGTATGGGGGCCCGACGAAACGCCCGCTGAGTTGACCGATGAATTTCCTCAGCAGGTGCTCGTCTCAGTATACCGGAAATTTAGCAAATAGAAGGTGGGCTGGAAGCAATGGCGATGAGCGAACATGTTGTGATTCTCTGCTTCTCGCCTAGTGCCGATGGCCGGAATCTTGTCGTTATGGAAGATCAGAATAGGAAGTGAACGAATGAAACTCCATTACTATCCAGGTTGCACGTTAAAAGACAAAACGACCAATCTCGACGATTCAACCCGAGAGGGCATGAAACTACTGGGCTATGAATTGGTCGAACCGGAGGGTTGGACGTGCTGTGGTGCTGAGTTTCCGCTGACCGAGGAAAAAATCGTCGGACTGGCGGCACCCACGCGGATTCTGCGTCAGGTAGAGTTGGAGGGTGGAGATAAAGTTGTCACGACTTGCGCCTTCTGCTTTAATGTGCTCAAGCGTACCAACGAGGCATTACACAGGGATCCTCTGAAGCAGAAGCGCATCAATGCTTACCTGAAAGACGATATCAAGATTGAACCGTTGTCTAAGAAAAAAACAACCAATTTCCCCGAATACAGCGGACATGTTTGGGTTCTCCACCTGATGGAATTCATTAAAAACTCGGTGGGGTACGATCATGTTCGATCTCATATCAAACGGGATCTAAAAGGACTTAAAGTGGCACCGTATTACGGATGCCGGCTGCTCCGACCCGCCGAAGAAGTTGGGATCGACATGCCCGACAATCCTCATATTTTTGAAGAATTCCTGGAGAATCTGGGTTGCCAGGTCGTGGATTTTCCGTTCAAGCAGGAATGTTGCGGCTCGTATCTTTCGGCATCTCTGCCCGATGCGGCAACGGAGGCGTCTTATCAGGTCTTACGGTCAGCCAAACTGAACGGTGCCGATATGTTGGCCCTGAGCTGTCCCCTGTGTTACTACAACTTGGACCGGAGGCAGGACAGAATTCAGGAAAAATATCTGGATTTCAACGGATTCCCGGTACTTTTCTTCACCCAACTTCTGGCATGGGCTCTGGGCGCAGACGAGAAGATTCTTGGCCTGGATCAGCACTACTACGATCCTCGTCCTGCACTGGGAATTACAGATAAAGCTGAGGTTACATCATGAACGGAAATGGTAAGAAAAAGAAAATCGGCGTTTTTGTCTGTCACTGCGGTGTGAACATAGCGGGTGTTGTAGATGTGGAACGGGTCGCCAAGGAATTGGAAAGTTATGAAGGTGTTGAGTTTTCCACGAATTATGTCTATATGTGTTCAGAGCCGGGACAGAAAATGATCCTGGACGAGATCAAGGAGAAGGAACTCGATTCCATCATCATTGCGGCTTGTTCCCCCACGCTTCACGAAAAAACATTCCAGAATGTGGCAGAACTCGCAGGGCTGAATCCATACCAGATCGAGATCGCCAACATACGGGAACAGAACAGCTGGGTGCACGCAGACAAAGAAAAGGCCACCAAAAAGGCCATAAAAATTGTAAAATCCATGGTTGCAAAGGTGCTCCAGAACGAGAATTTGGAGCCCATTCAGGTGGGAGTCAGTCGGAGGGCATTGGTTATCGGGGGTGGCATTAGCGGGATTCAGGCAGCCCTGGATATTGCCGATCATGGTTACGAAGTACTCCTGGTCGAGAAAAATCCTTCCATCGGCGGGCATATGATCCAACTGTCCGAGACATTTCCGACGCTGGATTGTTCCCAGTGTATCATGACGCCTAAGATGGTGGAAGCCTCTCGACATCCCAAGATCAAAATACTGACATATCACGAAGTAGAGTCTATCTCCGGGTTCGTGGGCAACTTTAAAGCAAGGATTCGGAAAAAGCCGAGATACGTCGATGCCGACGCCTGTACGCTCTGCGGTGACTGTGAAGAGGTTTGTCCCCAGGTGGTTCCCGACGAGTTTAACATGGGTCTTTCCTTCCGCAGGGCCATCTATCTGCCGTTTCCCCAGGCTGTTCCGGGCACGTATACCCTGGATATCGAAAACTGTTTGGGATTGCTCCCCATTCGATGCGGGAAGTGTAAAGATGTGTGCGACGTGAATGCCATCAATTACGACGAGGAAGAGGAGATTTTTGAAGAAGAAGTCGGTGCTGTGGTCGTGGCCACGGGATACGATCTTTACACGATGGATCATCTGGGCGAGTACGGTGGCGAGAAATACGAAGACGTGGTGAATGGATTGGAATTCGAGCGCATCCTGTCGGCTTCGGGTCCCACGGGTGGTGTGGTCCGGAGGCCTTCCGATGGGAAGATTCCCAAGAATGTTGTTTTTATCCAGTGCTGCGGCTCGCGGGATACGGAACATCACAATCCCTACTGTTCGAAGATTTGCTGCATGTATACCGCCAAGCATGCCATGCTGTACAAGCATCGCGTACCCGATGGCAATGCAACTGTGTTCTATATCGATGTCCGTACCGGTGGCAAAGCCTTCGAGGAATTCTACCAGCGAACCATCGAAGAAGACAGCGTGCTCTACATGAGGGGCAAGGTATCAAAGGTCTATAAGGAAGGTGATAAGCTCATCGTCTTGGGCGTTGACACGCTCACGGGTCAGAAGGTGGAGATGGAGGCTGATATGGTGGTCCTGGCCATGTCTATGGTGAAGACCGAGGGCATCGAAGAGCTGCTTAAGAAGCTGAAGATAGCCACCGATGCCAACGGTTGGCTAGCCGAAGCCCACCCCAAACTCCGTCCTGTGGAAAGCCTGAACGCCGGATTCTTCTTAGCCGGATGTGCCCATGGTCCCAAGGATATTCCGGAGACCGTATCGCAGGCATCTGCCGCTGCCGCAAAAGTTGGCGACCTGTTTGCACAAGATGTGCTTTATCATGCACCCACCATCGTGCCTGTGATCGAAGAGCTCTGTAGTGGATGCGGCATCTGTGTGACGATGTGTCCTTATGGCGCCCGTGAACTGGATCCCATTCGTAAAGTCGTAAAGGTGAATGAAGTCCTCTGTGAGGGCTGTGGAGCCTGTGCGGCAGCCTGTCCCTCAGGGGCAGCCCAACAGCGAAATCAAACCGACAATCAGATATTCTCAATGGTGAAAGCAATTTTGAAGGGATAGCCATGTTTGAACCACAAATCATGTGTTTTTTGTGCAAGTGGTGTACCTATGCCGGGGCAGATTTGGCAGGTACATCCCGCAAGCAGTATGCACCTAATACCGTCAATTTGAGGGTGATGTGTTCCAGTCGAATCGACCCGCAACACATCCTTTACGCCTTCAAAGAAGGAGCAGACGGCATATTCATCGGAGGGTGTCATCCCGGTGATTGTCATTACGTTGAGGGCAATTATAAAACACTTCGGAGAACGGTACTCTTCAAGCAGATGTTGGAGGATTTCGGTATCGATAAGAACCGACTCCGATTGGAGTGGATCTCGGCCGCTGAAGGACAGAAATTCGTCGATACGATGAACGAATTTACCGAACAGATTCGGGTTTTGGGACCACTGAATCTTGAGAATGTGGCGTTAACGAATGAGGGTGTTAGCCATGAGTAAAACAGCTGTGAACGAAAAGAAAACCACTAAGAAAGCCAAGGACAAATCAGCGGAGCTGGTTTCCATTTACATCATGGGAAAAAAGTACGAGGTTCCTGCCTCCTTGACCATTCAGAAGGCCTTGGAATACGCTGGATACCAACTCGTGCGTGGGTGTGGATGCCGAGGAGGTATTTGCGGAGCTTGCGGCACGGTGTATCGGTTTCCAGATTCGTACCGTATCGAGGTCGGGCTGGCATGCCAGACTGTCGTCGAGCCGAATATGTACATCACCCAAATCCCCTTCTTTCCGGGAAACAAGGCAACGTACGACATCGAAAAACTGACACCGACAGGCTCTACGGTGGCGGCCCTTTACCCCGAAGTTTTCAAGTGTGTGGGGTGCGGGACCTGCACGCGCAGTTGTCCGATGGACATTGATGTCATGGAAGTTATTTCCAGGGCGATCCGTGGGGATATCGAAGGCGCTGCCAAGCTGTCTTTCGATTGTGTGATGTGCGGGATCTGTTCGGCCCGGTGTCCGGCCGAGGAGGTTCAGTACAATATCGAAATTCTCACACGGCGGCTTTACGGTCGGCATATCGCAGCCCGAGCGAAACATCTGACCAAAGCCATAAAAAATGTAGAAAAGGGTAAATTTGATAAAGGCCTTAAAGAACTGAAGAAGATGAAATTAGAGGATTTAAAGAAGGCGTACAACGAAAGAGAAATCGAGCCAGACATGGCCGAAGAATTCTGGGAGCCTGAGGATAAAAAATACATCGTTGTGGAATAAGGGTCTTGGATAAAATTACCACGAAGAATCACAGAAGGACATAGAAGATGGCTTTCGTGTTCAGGATCAACAATTTTTTATTTGCTCTTCCGAGACGGTTCCGTGGTGGTCTGTGGTAATTTATAATCATTTTGGATGGAGATAAAATCATGCCGTACACACCAGAGTTGAAAAAACTCATCAAGATCGTAGAGAAGACGAGGCCGGAGCGGGTTGAGAAGAAAAGACGGGGTGAGGAATTCCCGGCCGTATCTCTCAAGGAACGGGAAGAGATGCTTAAATACCATCCCGATTTCCAAGAAGAGGGACGTTCGGAAATCAAGGTCGGTCCGAACAAAGGGTATCGAATTGCTAACGAGTTCGTAACCCTTCTGCACGCCAAGAGCCGCGTTGACCCGGATTTGATCGATCTGACGAACCCGGAATACGAAACCGATGTACTCATCCTCGGCGGCGGTGGCGCCGGAACAGCAGCCGCTTTGATGGCCAGGGAACGGGGTGTAAAAGTTCTCATGGCTACGAAACTCCGTCATGGGGATGCCAACACCATGATGGCCGAAGGCGGTATCCAGGCGGCGATAAAGAGCGAGAAGGATTCGCCATACTATCACTATCTGGATGCCATTGGAGGCGGTCATTTCAAGAATGATCCTGATCTGGTGGAAACGTTGGTGACGCAAGCTCCGGAAGTGATGGCCTGGCTGGAAAAATTAGGTGCCATGTTCACCAAGTTCGATGACGGTCGGATGAAGGCTCTTCACGGCGGCGGGACATCGCGAAAGCGAATGCATTATGCCGGGGATATCACGGGCGCAGAAATCATGCGTACCATCCGTGATGAGGCAAAAAACCATCCCGATGATATCAAGGTATTGGAATTTTCTCCAGCCGTTGAACTTATTCTCAACGATAAGGGAGCTTGTGCCGGTGCCGTGTTGTACAACCTGGAAACCGAAGAATACATCATCGTCAAGGCAAAGGCCGTGGTGATGGCCACGGGCGGCTCTGGACGGCTGCACATCCAGGAATTCATGACGACGAATCATTACGGGGCTACGGGTGACGGCGTGATTATGGGATATCGGACCGGTGTCCCCATCAAATTCTTGCATACGGTACAGTATCATCCCACCGGAGCCGTCTTTCCCGAACAGGCCGAGGGATTGCTCATCACAGAAAAGGTCAGAGCTGCAGGAGCCAATATCCTGAATATCGATGGTAAAAAATTCGTTTACGAGAGGGAGCCACGGGATGTGGAGGCGTCGGCGTTTATTCGGGAGTGTACCGTTCGCGGTAAGGGCGTACCGACACCCACGGGCAAAGTCGGCGTCTGGTTGGATTCGCCCATGATCGATATCCTCAAGGGCGAAGGTACGGTACGAAACGAATTCCCCGGTAAATGGATTTTATTTCACCGTTACGGCATCGATATCACCAAAGAGCCGATGCTGGTCTACCCCACGCTTCATTATCAGAACGGTGGATTGGAGATCAACAACAAGGGCGAGACCGTGGTTCCCGGGCTCATTGTGGGAGGCGAAGTAAGCGGGGGGCTTCATGGCGAGAACCGTCTGATGGGGAACTCTCTGTTGGATGTCATGGTATACGGAAGGATTGCTGGTATCACAGCAGCCGAATATGCCAAGAAAAAATACAAGGCTGGGAAACTCACCCTCGACCATGTTCGAAAATACAACAAGGCACTGGAACTTGCCAAGATTGAATTAAACGGCCGAGTGGCTCCCATGGTTCTTCCTGACTACAGTAATCCTGATGTTCGCAAGAAACAGCTCACGACCAAATATGTGGGCACGATACGTTAGCCTACGAGCGAGAGAAGATATGCGTATACGACAACATGAAAAACCATTTGGGTTCGATAAGCCTTTGTCACCCAAGGGTGAAATACTGGTCATCGAGGACCGGTGTAAAGGTTGCAGTTTCTGTGTAGAATACTGCCCTAACGATGTTTTGGCGCTATCTACCCGATTCAATCAAAAAGGTTACCATCCTCCGGAAGTTGTGCATCCGGAGAGATGTGTGAATTGTGGCTTCTGTCGGATGATTTGTCCAGAATTTGCCATTTACACGGTGGAAGTCAAGGAAGCGG
>CAZTKR010000089.1:0-13216 GCA_964614115.1 uncultured bacterium
ATGACCGCTTTATTTGGGTGCGGGCTCAATTCGGATTGGGGATTTAATTTAAAATCTCTAATCATCCTGCACACGTATGGCACCCTGGTATGTTTGTTCTTTGGAATCGTGGGTTTTTTTATAACAGTGGTCATGAAGCGTGCCAAAGCCATTACTGGAATTGGAATAGGGATCGTTCTGGGCACCTATTTCTTCGATGTCATGATTCGGGTATTTGGTAAACTTCAGTTCCTTCTGTACCTGACTCCTTTTAAATACATGAATCTTGAAGCACACGCTCCAAATTACGACTTTGATGCATGGCGATTGATATATTTTATCCTATTTTCTGATTTACTGATTCTATTCAGCTATGTGTTTTACAGAAGAAAAGATATTCTGGTTTGAGTGTTGTCCTTTATCCGTAGAGATGAACAAAGCATCGACTTTCGTTCAGTGAATGGCAGCGCAGGTGATGCCATGGTTCGTTGCCGTTGAATAATGAGAGGTTCCGTATCCTAATTCATTCCAACGAAAACATGAGGAATCGAAATGACAAACCAGACCGCCGATATATCACTCATTACCGATCATTAAACCATGGATTCACACCATGAAAAACGACATCATGCACATTCTTCTCCTGCTGCTATGGATGCATCTCTCGTGTACCCGGAATGACGATCCGGCGACCCTGAAAATGGATGAAGGACGCACGCTGAAAGAGGCTCCCTATAATATTGAAATGATCGATCTGCCGTCGGGTACTGTCAGAATGGAGAAAACCTACGCCACCTTCCACGTCATGGACGTCCGCATCGAAGGATTCTATATCGGCAAGTATGAAGTCACCCAGAAGCAGTGGCAGGCCGTCATGGGCGCCAACCCCTCGGACGTCAAAGGCGATGACTATCCGGTCACCAACGTCAGCTGGTACGACGCCCTGGAATTCGTCAAGAAACTCTCTGCGGAAACCGGCCATACCTACCGCCTGCCCACAGAATTCGAATGGGAATATGCGTGCTGTGCCGGAACGACCACGGATTATTATTTTGGGAACGACACGTCGTTGATCGGATTATATGAGTGGTGGAAACGCAATTCAGACAGCAAGCCGCATCCCGTGGGATTGAAGAAACCCAATCCGTGGAACCTGCATGATATGAACGGAAATGTGAACGAACTGACAGCCACCTATTTCGACCCTCAGCCATTCTACAGAGAACATCCCGACGATGGAAGGGAATTTTTTAATTACCGCATCGTGCGCGGCAGCTCGTTTCTTCACGGCAGAACCGACCATTTTCGCATCGATTATCAGCATGCCTATTCGGCAGAGAGCCAGCGGAATTATCTGGGTTTCCGCGTTGTTCGGGAAAAAGAACCCGTCACCGAACAAGGAAAGGAGTCGTAAAATGATACGGAGGATTACCGCTACCCTTGTCTTACTTTCCCTGTCTGCCATACCGATCCACGCACAAGACATACAGGTGGATACCATCACCGACGATGTGATCGTCGTACACGAAGGCTTGGTCAAACTGACGGCCGTGAGAACCGACAGCGGCATCGTTGTCATAGACGCCTTTTTTGAACTTGAATCGGCACAAAAAGCCCGACACCTGATCTTAGAATCTTTTCCGGGTCTGCCCATCACATACGTCATCAACACGCACCACCATGCCGATCATGTGAGGGGAAACCAGTATTTCAAGGAGGCCGCTATCATCGCCCATGTGGAAGTAGAAAGATACATGCAGGAAGATTATGAACGACTAATGAATAAATACGGACATTATCGCGAGAAAATATCGGAGCTGAAAGGGCAGTTGGAAAACCGAGAAGACCAGAATGATCAGGACAGCCAGAAATTGAAGGAGGAGATCGCGATCTGGGAAGGCGCCCGAACCTTCCTGCAAGAGTACGAGCTCACGCTGCCCTCCATCCAAATCACATCCAGTGCCATTCTCCGGTTCGGCAGCAAGACATTCGACATCCTGTATGATGGCACGGCCCACACGACCAACGACATGGTCGTGCTCGACCGGGAAGACAGCGTGCTCATCATGGGCGATCTTCTGTTCTATCGCAAATCTTATATCATGAATCGTGGATCCGATATCCTGAATTGGATCAAAATCTTGGACGGCCTCATCACGCGCCAGGACAAGTACACGTACGTAATCTCAGGCCACGGCGGCGTTGTCCAGGATGTGGAAGCGCTGGTGGAACAGAGAGATTATCTTAAAAATATATATGGGTACGTGACAAAAGCCCGCCAGAAGGGATTGTCCCTGGCCCAAGCCCAGGAGGAACTGGCCTTCGACCAGTACAAAGACTATATCGATTACGACCGCATCGGATCGGACGTCGAGGCGTGCTGGTACCAGCTCGAGCAGAAAGAGCAGAACGAGAAGTGAGTTTTTTCTTTATCCCCTACCCGTCCCGAAGATTCGGGACACCCAAAAACTCCGACCGGATGAAGGAAGGGGTTTCATTCGGCAGGTGCCAGACCCACCGGCGTCTTTCGAATGACTTGGCGGACGGGCAGAGCGGATGCAAGCAACCGCTTAAGGGAAACAGCACTCGTCTTAATCAAGCCTGCAAAAAGGAAGTTTCTTTTGTCTTCAATCATCATACATACAATAGATTGATTCCGATCCATCGGGACGACTTTTCTTTCTAAAAGAAAAGTTGAGAAACGGTTCACTGCACATCATTTGGAAGCCTGATAAAATGAATCGCCCGTCGATGAAACCAACAAGCCCGATGGATGGGCTGCGGGGGCGGTCTTCTTGACGCTCCCAGCCAGAGCATGAGAGAGAGTTTGGGTCGACCGACAGAAATCCGAAAGCCCGAAGAACGGTGGAGCCACAGAGAAGTTAATCCCCCCACCCATTCCAATCAAACACATACCAACATCCATTTTCCCCTTGATTTCCTCCCAAGAATACCGTATAATTCCCATACAAACGAACCCATCAACATCGACTAAAACCAGAAAATTTAGAATCTCAGAAACGCATTTTTCACATCATCATCGATTTTCCTAAAGCCAGTATTCCAACGGACCGGTGCAAACAAGGAGGTGGAAATGATCAAGTCGCAGACGGCTTTTGCAGTGGGGCTCATCCTCATCCTCGTCATGTGCTGTACAAAAAAGCCGGCCAACATCGCATTTTCACTGAACGATGTTCCGATTCATTATGACGTCATGGGCAGGGGCGAGCCTGCCCTGGTCTTTGTTCATGGATGGAGTCGTGACCGCACAGACTGGGAACATCAGATGCCCTATTTCTCGCAGAAATATCAGGTTGTCGCCATCGATCTGGCCGGACACGGGCAGTCGGGACTAAACCGGGACGACTGGACGATACCCGCATTCAGTAAGGACGTGCTGGCCGTGGTCGATCAATTGCAGCTTCGACGCATCGTGTTCATCGGACATTCCATGGGAGCCCCAGTGGTACTGGAGGCCGCAAAACACATACCCGACCGCGTGGCAGCCATCGTGCCGGTGGACGCGTTCCAAGATGTGGAGGAGATACTGACACAGGAGCAAATCGACGGCATCCTTGAACCGTACCGAGTTAACTTCGTAGAAACATACGCCAGAGTAGCCAGGCAGATACTCTCAGATTCCGCACAAATCGAAGAATCAATCAAGAAGATCGAAAAATTCTCGCCTGAGGTCGGCATCGCCTCATTTGAGGAGTGCCAACATTATATGAGCAGGGACTTCATACCGGCACTCCAGGAGGTGAAGGCGCCCATCTTTTGCATCAACTCGGATAAGATTCCCACGAAAGTGGACGTGGCCCGGCACTACGCCCCTTCGTTCGATGCCGTGTTCATGACAGGCGTGGGACACGAGATGCAAAACGGAGACCCGGATCAATTCAACCGTTTGCTGGATCGTGTGCTGTCCAGGCTCTTTCCGTCCGGGCAGCCTGCTGCCCCAACGGAGGAATAATCCCGGATGCGTGTTGATAGCATCTCAATATCCCGTACCGATTCAGGGTAGGCGCGGGATAAACGTTCAACGAGTGAATCAACAGAGAGGAGGGAGCCATGTTTGCATTCACCATTGATGATTTTTTGCTTATATTCCAACGCTTCAATCTCGCCGTCTGGCCTATGCAGATCGTTGCCTATGTTTTGGGACTCGTGGCCGTGTTCTTTGCCATCAAACAGACCGGGTATTCGATAAAAATCATCCTGGCCATTCTGGCGTTCTTCTGGCTGTGGGCAGGCATCGTGTTCTGCCTGCTTTACTGGGCCCCATCCTACCCAGCCGCATACGTGTTGGGCGTTCTCTGCATCGTCCAGGGGGTGCTGTTCCTGATGAGTTTGTTTCGATCCAACCTGTCCGACTGCCCTGGAACCCGCACGCACTTCATCGTGGGCATCCTGTTTGTCATCTATGCCCTGGCCGGGTATCCGCTCCTCGGATATCTCGTGGGGCATGTGTATCCCAAATCCGTCCCCTTTGGTCTGGTGCCCTGCCCCACGGCCGTTTTCACGTTCGGACTGTTCCTGCTCATCCATAAAAAATTTCCCGGATACTACCTGGCCGTTCCCGTCATCGTGGCCATCGCCGGTCTGCTGGCCATATACAAGGGCGTGTATGAGGATATCGGCCTGTTCCTCTCGGGCGTGATCGGCACGTGCCTGCTGGTCAAGAGATACAAAACCGTCGGACAGGGACAGACGGCCTGAGCCGCGTTCCACAGACAGTGTAAGCTCACAGGGATTCGCTCATCTTCCCCAGGGTCGGGTTTGCCCGCCAAGAGCGCCTGAGGGCACTGATTTTCCTAAAAAGCGGCCTCCTGGGAAGTAACAACGAAAGGACGAGCGATGAAAAAGATGTATCTATCCTACGTTTTCATCATTCCTCTGTGCGCGTTGTGCGTATGCAAATCCAATCAAACAGCGCCGAAAGCCAATGGACGCATCGCATACTATTCTAAACAGAACGGGAACACAGATATATTTGTGATGAACCCGGACGGCTCGAACAAAATCCGATTGACAGACAATCCGGCCGACGATTTATGTCCCGATTGGTCGCCCGATGGCACGAAGATCGTGTTTGAATCCAAACGCGACGGGAACACAGAGATATACACGATGAACGCGGACGGAAGCGGCCAGATGCGCCTGACAAACGACCCGGCCGATGATTATCATCAAAAATGGTCGCCGGACGGCAGTCTCATTGCATTCGTGTCCACCCGGCACGGCAATCCTGAGATTTATACGATGAACGCGGACGGAACGCAACTGCAGCGACTGACGAATCATGACGCGAATGACGCCTATCCCAGTTGGTCTCCCAACGGCAGCCGGATCGTCTTTAACTCGGAACGGGACGGAATCCGAGATATCTATGTGATGGATAGAGATGGGAGTCATCAGAAACGATTAACGACCAGTACCATGGGAAAGTTCTTCCCCGACTGGTCGCCCGACGGGAATAAGATCGCTTTCTTCTCGTTCGAGACGGACATCCGAATGCGCAATATTTATGTGATGGATGCGGACGGTAGCAACGTCCAGCAATTGACGGATACCGAGTACGTGGATGAAAATCCCATCTGGTCCCCCGACGGACGGTATATCGTGTTTCAATCGAACCGTACGGGCCGTTATCAAATCTTTCGGATGAATGCCGACGGTACTGACCAGCGGAATCTGTCGAACAATGCGTACGATGAATACTGGCCGTCGTGGACACCCGGTACCCAGTAAAGACGAGCGCATTCACACCCGCTCGTCTGGCTGATGTTCTTTATGCCTTCTCATCCGGGAATCATCACAGTCTCCAAATAAACGACAGGCAGTGGCCATACCAGTCGGGTGGTTAGCGAGTCCAGTGCGCTCATGGCCGTCGTGTCCACAGACAAGTGAGATTCCCGGCATCGCTCAGGCAGATGAACTCCGCGCGAAGAACTTCCAGAACGAGGTGATAGCCATGGCATCCAAGAACAGTGAAATGGACAAATTCGACTTCTTGATCGGCGAATGGGAACTGCGTTATAACATACCCAAGAGCACGTTCAGCAAGAAGGCCACAGGAACGGGCCGAGGTACATTCCGGCGAGCGCTGGACGACAAGTATGTTTTCTTCGATTACGTGGCCCGAGTCCGCGACGAGGAAGGAGGGGCTCACGGTATCTTTGCCTGGGACGACAAAGCCCGTATTTACCGGTACTGGTGGTTCGAAAGCTCCGGCAGTTTCATGAAGGCCACATGCCATTTCGTGAATGAGAATACCCTTTATATGAGCTGGCACGATACAGTGATCCGGCAGACATTCACACGCATCAGCGCCAATCAAGTCGTCCTGAGGATGGATCACCCCAACGCAGAAGGCGAATACGACATGATACTCGAAGTCACATTCACCAAGAAATGAGCGGCAGGCGGTATGTGAATCCACTCTATTTATCCAAGCCCAGCCGGTGAAAGTGTGAGAACATTGAGCGCGCCCGATATCGTAGAAACAACAGAAGCATCCGAACCGTAAGCTATAGAAGGACGGACTGTCAAACCATCATATATCAAGAAACAGGCACAACAATCCGAAAGGTAGAACATATGAAAATTCGCAAATCCTTACTATGGCTGGGCATGCTTTCCATTCTGAACCTGGCACCCGCATACCCGCAGAATGAAGGCGATGAATTATCCATAGCCACTTACCGAAAATCATACTCGGATGTCCTGGGCGAAGAAAGAACCGTTGGGATTTCTCTGCCCGTATCCTACGAAACGTCGGGAAAGCGATATCCGGTTCTTTATCTGCTCGACGCAGGGGATTCCAATATCGCCAGGACCGCCGGGATCGTCCGGTTTCTCAGCCGGTATTGCATCCCGGAGATGATCATTGTCGGTGTCGTGAACACCGTTCGGAACCGGGATTTATGGGCGGAAAAGATTCATGGGCTCGCGTTGACCACAGACGTTGGTGCAGACAATTTCTTAAAGTATTTTTCCGATGAACTCATCCCGTTTATCGATGAAAACTACAGAACCACGGCGCACCGGGCCATCTACGGCAGATCGGCAGGCGGGCATTTTGTCACGTATGCCCTGCTCGCAAATCCCGGTCTGTTTGAAGACTACCTTGCCAGCAGTCCCGTCATAGGATTCTCGGAAAACCGGTTGTTGACTATGGCGGAAACGTTCTTCAGCCGCCAAAAATCGTTGAACAAACGCTACTTCATCTACTACGGCAAGACCGATTACAACAGTGTGACTCAGAGAATCCACGTCCTGGAATCGATCATACGCACGCATGAACCGGACGGCTTTACATGGGGGATTAAGCCTGTTGAGGGCAGACATGTTCCGCCGGAAAGCCTGCACGAACTGCTCATGATGCTTTATCCGGACTGGCAGCCCGTACGTCCGCCGGTGATCACACCTTCTCCAGGAGAATTTCTTCGGGGGGGATCGATCTCTGTTTCCATATCCGGAACAGATGATCCTGTTCACTTTACCCTGGACGGCCAGGAACCGTACCGGCGCTCTCCGGTATGGAACGGGCCCATCAGCATCGGAAAATCGACCACCCTGAAGGCCAGAGCGATACGCGGCGATCTTCAAGAAAGCAGAACCGTTTCAGCGTCCTTCACCCCCGTTGACGCACTCCGTCCCGCACGGAGCGTCACGAATCTGAAAAGCGGTTTGACATACGCGTATATCGAAGAGCAACTGTTCCTAGATCCAGACAGCATATCCTCTCCTCCGGCGAAGGCTGGCGTCGTTCCTTCCATCGACATCAGCATGCGGGAGAGAGACCAGTTCTATGTCCTCCAGTTCGACGGATTTATCAACATTCCTTCGGACGGGCAGTACCGATTTTATATCGTGTCCAACCGCAGCAAATGCTTTCTGGATGGTACCCTCTTCACATCCAATCACAGCTTATCGCCCCAAGAAAAAGTCCGGGAAATCTGCCTGGCGTCCGGATATCATTCCATTCGAATCGTGTCTTACGTCCTAACGCACATGGAGCATGTGCTGCAACTCTACTGGGAAGGAGAGGGTCTGGACAAACAGGAGATTCCTCCCAGTGCGTTCTATCACTGAACAACAGGCTAGGCTTTTGAAAAATGTATATCGAAGACCGGTGAGGATAACATCCGATCGACCCATGCATAAGAAATAGTGATCGGATCGATACCACGATTATCGAAGCACCGACCACAGATGGATAAAACCAGAGGAACAGGAACATGAGACAAACGGGATATCATCTCGGAATAGGCGTGCTGACCCTCGCACTGGCTATCCTATGCTGCACGCAGAATGACTTTCCCCTACTCCAGGGTCCGTACCTCGGTCAAACGCCCCCGGGCACGACGCCCGAACTTTTCGCGCCGGGAATCATGACCACGGAATATCACGAGCACAGCAGTCCGGCCTTTTCAGCCGATGGGAATGACGTGTACTGGTCTGTGTTCTTCAACTTCTGGGGGCCGCAGGTTATCCTGTACATGGAACTGGAAAACGGCCGTTGGACACCACCTCGGGTCGCTCCCTTTTCAGGCCAGTACAGTGACGGCAATCCGTGCTTCACACCTGACGGGCAGAAGATCATCTTTGAATCCCGTCGTCCGACGCATGAAGGCGATCCTTATACGGGTGAAACGGATTTTTGGATTGTGGAGCGCGACGGCAGCGGATGGGGCGAGCCAAGACATCTGGGATGGACCGTCAATTCCGATAAGTGGGAACGGGGCCCCTCCACGAGTGCCAACGGAAACCTGTATTTCTGCTCCATGCGGGAGGGCGGTTACGGCCAGATGGATTTATACTGTTCAACATGGATGGACGGTTCATACACAGAACCCGAGAACCTCGGCCCTCCCATCAACACGGCGGGATACGAAAGCTGGCCATTCATAGCCCCGGATGAGAGTTACATCCTGTACGAGTCGGATTCCGGCGCGCTATTCGTGAGCTTCCGGAAAGAGGACGGATCCTGGTCTGAACCCGTCAGCATGGCTGAAACGCTGAATTTTGCGGGTTCCCAGGATCGATTTCCGTTGCTCTCCAACGATGGCAAGGTCCTGTTCTTTGTGAGCAACCGGTGGCTTGGTAACCGTTATCCTGACACCAGACTCAGTCTGGAGGAAATAAAAGCGCGCGCGAAAAGCTTGAGTAACGGTCTGGGAAACATGTTTTGGGTGGATGCAAGCATTATCGGTAAACTCAAACCGGATGGACAAAAATAAGAAAGTCAGATGGACATAGGGAACGCTGGGCGGCCAAAACCGTTGGAATTCGGGAGAAAAAAAGGGGGCAATGGATGAAAATATCAACACCTTTATCACGCATGCTGATCATCCTCCTGATCTCAACCTCTGCTTTCACAACAGGAAATGCCCAAACACCGGAATCTGCCGATTATTGGCCGACCGATGGATGGCGCACATCCCCACCCGAACAGCAAGGGATGGATTCGCAGATTCTGGCGCGCGCGTTCGACTTCATCAAGGAACACAATACGAACATCCACAGCATGCACATCATACGAAACGGCTATATGGTATTAAACGCCTATTTTTATCCCTATCCGGAAAGCAGTGTCCACGACCTGGCATCCGTTACAAAGAGCATCACCTCGCTCCTCATCGGCATCGCCATTGACGAAGGATTCATCCCCTCTGTGGATACGCCTGTCATCAAACTTTTTCCCCAACACAAGATTGCGAATATGAGTCCAAATAAAAAAAACCTCACCGTAAGAAACCTTCTCACGATGACCTCGGGTTACGATTGCAGCTACGAAGGCGGTGAAAGACAACTTGTTGAGATGCGGAAGAGCAACGACTGGATTGCATACATGTTGGATTTGCCGGTGATGGTTGAGCCGGGTATGCGATTCTCTTATTGCAGTGGTAATTTCCACCTGCTGGCCGGCATCCTTCTGAAAACCACCGGCCTGAGCCCGAAGGCATTTGCACAACAACACGTATTCATGCCCCTCGGCATAGAGGAAGTGATTTGGCCGGCAGACCCCGATGGAGTCAATTTCGGCTGGGGCGATCTTCATATCAAACCCATCGACATGGCCAAGATCGGATATCTTTTTCTCAACGAAGGGAAGTGGGACAACAGACAGATCGTCTCTTTGGATTGGATCGATCAAGCCACTCGGCCGTCTGTACGACTCTCCGAAGACGAAGATTACGGGTACGGATGGTGGATACGTCCCGCACCCCATCCGGGCATTTATGAAGCGCTGGGTCGAGCCGGACAGAGAATCATCGTATGGCCGGCCAAAAACATGGTCATTGTCTTCACAGGAGACGGATTTGAACCGGGAGACATCGGCCCCTTTATCGTAAGCTCAGTCAAATCCGATACACCCTTGCCTCCGAATGATCCCGCCTACGAACACTTGCTTCAAAAAGTCGCAGAAGCAAAAATACCGCCTTTACCCCAGCCGTTACAAACGTTGCCCGATATGGTCCGGAGAATCGACGGTAAAGAATACGTCTGTGAAGACAATGACAGGGGTTTCAAGCGACTCTCACTGTTCTTTCCCAATAAAAACGAAGCACTCATGAAGATCGTCCTGCAAAGCACCACGTTGGAGATACCGTTGGGGCTGGATGGTGTATACCGCATGTCCCCAACAGGAGAACTCGGTTTACCCAGAGCATCCAGGGGAATCTGGCAGACAGAGAACAAACTCGTCCTGTCGTTGTATCAAGTCTCCCGGATGGACCTCGATGAAATGGCACTCACCTTTGAGAGTAACAAGGTGCTTATCGAAATAGACGATATCACCATTAAAGGAGCGTATACCCTTCTGTACTAGCTTTCGGGCCGGCTGGTGTCTGGACGATTGGGTCTCCGTTCAACACATCCAGTAAAGCAGATGAAAACATGAGAATCCGTGGCCGGATACAACATCGGGATCATTCGCTATCTTTGGATAGTATCCATCATATATAGAGGTTTACACCATGCGCACTTTGATCATCCTGAAACATTTTCTCGTCATTCACCTTGCATTTTTAACCTTAGCGATGGGATGGATATCCTGTAAAAAAACCACGACAACATCCGAGCCAGAGAGCATCCCGTTCAAGATCGAAAACTTGGGCGTCCGTTTTGGAACCTGGAACAGGCAGACCAACGAGGCGGGCGATTTTTACTTCACCCGCGCTTATCGCCGTATATTCAACGAATTCGGCACACGCACCCTGGACCCGGAGGGGAACATCAAGGAACTGCCCACCATGGATTTTGTGATACGAAGGGACGCCTTTGTGGTCTCCATATCGGAGGGCGAAGTCGTGCGGATGTATGAACAGGAAGAGACGGAGGATTGGGAATTTTCCGTACGGTCGTTGAACGATCCTTCGTACGATATCGTGTACGATCATCTGGTAAACCTTCAGATAGCCATGGGCGACCGCGTCCAGCCGGGGGATACGCTGGGGAATCCGCAACCCTGGAACGCGGATGTCGGCTTTGTGGAAATCATGATCAACAACCTGGAGACCGGGCTATCGTACTGTCCGATGAGTTTTCTGGATGACGAGAAACTGGACGAATACTCACAAAAAATCTCACAATTGATGGACGACTGGGAGGAGTTCATGGCCGACACGACCATCTACGATCAAGAAAATCATGTCATTCCCGGTTGTCGGTATGACTCGATGGTCAGTTACTGAATTCGCTTACACGAATCCCGATGGACGGAAGGGTCAGGGGCTGACCCCCTACCCGTCCCAAAGCTTCAGGACGGGTGCGTGGATTTACGCCCCCGACCAGAGGGCGGGGGCGAGAGGGGCTGGGTGATTACCAAACCTCATTGGAAAGCCCGACACAATGAATCGCCCGACGACGAAACACAAAAGCTTAACGGATGGAGCGGTGTGGGGAGGCCATCTTATTAAAAAAAACCTAACATGAAAGACAACCCATAAAACATCGAAAAAGAAAGGAAAAAAATGGTTCGATCCATCATGAACGCCGCGGTCATCCTCATACTAACAGGCGTATTCCCATCGCAAATTCTAGCATCGGAAGTGAGCGGAAAAGCCAGCCCCCTTGTCAACCAAACTCAAATCAACAGCAAAGCCGACTCCCTCATCGCGGCTCTTCCTATTATAATAGAAGCAGCGTTCCTGGAGAGCGGATTGCCGAGTTTGTCCATTGCCGTGGTCTACGATCGGAATATCGTATACAGCCAAGCATTCGGTTTTATGGACCTGGAGAAAAGGATACCCGCGACGACACAGACCATCTATCCCATCGGGTCCATCACCAAAGTATTCGTGGCCACCATGCTCATGCAGCTTGCGGAAGCAGGCGTTGTCACTCTGAATATGCCGGTGAAACAGTTGCTTCCCGAATATCAGGTTAAATCTCCCTATCCAGGCACACAACCCACCACGCTGCGCCAACTCGCCACGCATACGTCAGGCTTGCCCAGAGATGCAAACATCAACTTCTGGAGTGACTATGCAGCAGGTAACTGGCTGTTCTCTGCAGGTACTACAGAAATGAAGTGGTACGCTTCGAAGGAAGAGGTGCTGGCAAACCTGCCGTATATCGAGCTGGAATATCCACCCAATTCGCGGTATTCCTACTCCAACCTGGGGATGGCGCTCTTGGGCATTGTCCTGGAGCGGGCTGCCAAGGTACCCTTCATGGAATACATCGAATCACGCATACTCAAACCCCTGGGGATGAACGACTCGGGATTCATGCTTCACAAGAAAAAACCAGACCGCGTGCCCACGGGTTATGTATACGGTACACCGGCGTCCGAACCGCTGATCGCACCTGAGTGGGAATTTGGCGTGGACATATACTCGGGCGGACTGTATTCCACGGCTGAGGATATGACCCGCCTCCTTTCTCTCCAGTTCCAGGACGATACCCCGGGCGGTGCACAAATCATCAGCGCCGACGGCCTGCACATGATGCATCTCGAAAGCATCGGTTGGGGAATCGGCTGGGGACGGTTTCCGGTCATCGAGCATACGGGCGGGCACATCGGCTATTTTGCTCATGTGCGAGCCATTCCCTCCCTCAAGATAGGCATCGTTGCGTTGACGAATTCAAACCATCCGTTGATGCCCGACAGACCGTCCCGCGATATCACTCGAAGCATTCTCGATCAGCTGAAGCAGGCCATCTTATCGGGAGCCCCTACGAGTGGATTCGATTCGGGACAGACCGGCTTGGACGCCTATACAGG
>CAZTKR010000090.1:0-13072 GCA_964614115.1 uncultured bacterium
TTATATTATGAGACGTGTATACACTTTCTTCCAAATCATGGGGGACGATTTTTTTCTGGAGAAACAGGACCCGGACAGAGGCAGGTACATAATCCTGCATCCAGCCGTCAAATTCGGGGTGAATACCGATACAGACATTCACCCTCTGCATGCGTTGAACCTCAGAAGGCACCGGTTCGTACGTATGGGGATTGGCACCGATGGGCACGATAAAGAAGACATCCGCCCGGTCGCCCACGACATTCCGGATCATGTCATACATCGGAAATATGGATGTGGCGATTTGTATTTTGTCGGTCTGAGTCGTCGGCCTGCTGCAGGACATCATGAGGAGAAGAACGATGAATACCACAACACCCCATTTCATTCTGAACATGTTCCCTCCAATCACAGATTATACCGGCGCCTGTTCCTTCTTATGGTTATAATGTTGACAGTCCGGACAAAGCCCTTGGAAGTAAAGCACATGACTGTGAATGTGATACTGGAACTCCTCTTCCAGCTTATCCTGAAGCCGTTGGGAAACACATCCTTCTACGCATCGTATTTCATGACAGTTAGTGCAAGCGATGAAATGGCCACATCCTTCAGGATTCACGCTGTAATAAAACGTTATGCGAGAGAATGAGAGCGATTGGATAAGATTTTCTTTCTCCAGGAAATCCAATGCCCGGTACACGGTAGACAAGTCGGGCTGCGACTTCATCTGCAGGACGATTTGCTTGACGTTGATGGGTGTACCGGCACTGTTGATGACATCCAGGATTTCTTTTCTTAAATCCGTAAAACGCGGTCTCATCGTTGTCTCCCGAATGTTTACGCAAACCAATTGCATATTAATATAAACGAATTTAGAGAAGAGGTCAAGATAAAATTTTAAATTCTTGAAACAGACCGTTATGGCATGCCTGATATCTATCGTAGTAAGGTTGATCCTGTCTTGATCACACCTGGAAACCGGTTGCCTCGGGCGTTAATCTGTGCCAGATACGAATCGATGGCATCAGACGCACCCATAAAATGATTTGACTGATATATGAGAAGGGCTGACTATGTTCTGTGAGCCATCAGGAGATGGATACGATATAGCTCATCTGAGATTCGCTATTTGCAGCAATCCCGATGACGGAACGTTGACTTTGTACAATCCTCGATGGAGTTCTTTTTTCTCCGTCTTCTGAACGCGTCCTAAACAATCGTACACGTCCATCTGGACGGCACCCATATCTTTCTGGACGTCCAGGACGACGGCCTCGCTCCTCTTGGCATTCAACACATCGATTTTGGATACCGATGAATCGTCACACACGACGGGCATGTCGTTATACAAGCCTACGATGGTCTTCCCGTCCTTCGTGGCCCTCAACATCGGATACACAGCGCCCGGATTCACCGGAACAAACTCACCGTCCAGTAGGACATGCCGGTTCGCCTTCCAGTACCCGATCCAGAACCGGGCCATGTCGAGATGATTCTGGGGAATCTGCACCAGACGAACCGAAAGCTGGGGTACGCTGAATAGGATGTTCAAGATTTGAAGGGCCGCAGATTCCACGGGCTCGTCGGTGTGCCACATGAACATGTCGGAATGCACGGCCGTGTTCCCCGAAAGAATTCGCAAGTCCGTTGTCCGGTACCGGTTGACCACGGCGTTGTTGGGACAGTCGCAGGCACGAAACATATTCCCGTACTTCCGCATCAACGGACCGATATAACGCTGCCGGAATTCGACCATGATATCCGGCTTCATACCACGAAGACGGGCCATGATGTCCGTCATCAAGCGATCCACGGCCTCGTTGACCGAGGCGTAGTCACGACCTTCCTCTGCCGTCATCTTCGTCTCATCCGTCGCTCTGAAGAATCCGATAAAATCGAGCTTGAAACCATCCAGGTTCCAATCCTCCAACGCCTTTTCGTACGTGTTGATAATAAATTCCCGGACGTCGGGATAACGTGTATCCATCACATACGCTCCCTGGCCGTCCCAGTACCGAAGGTATTTGCCCTTGAACCGCTCTACATTGCGGGCGTGCTCACCGATGAAAGGCACCGAATACCAGAGTAAAAACTTCATATCCAGCTTGTGAATGCGATCCACGAATTCTCGCATATCAGGAATGCGCTCGGGCTGCCAGTCACCGGTATACGCATACCCCCGCTGACTGTCCAGTGTCTGCCAGCCGTCGTCCACGATCACGGCCTCCAGTCCGATTTCCTTGCCGATCCGGCAATCGGCCATCACTTCCTCTACATCCAGATTCTGATGGAAGCTGTACCACGTGGAATACATGGGCAGCCTGGCATGCTCAGGAACCGGTGCCGGCGTATAATTCTCCTGAGCCGCCCACCAATCGGTAACATCCCGCAGCGCGGCATAGAAGGGGATATTCCGGGTATCGATACGAATCTTGACGCGATACTCTGTCATGGCCGGTGTCATCTCGTCGAAGAACTTCAGGGAGCAGTAAAACCGGGCGTCTTCCTCTCTCAGGTAGCATCCCAGAGACACTTTGTTGAGGGCATCGGAGCAGGCGAACGTGAAACGATTGATATCGGCAATGTTCATCAGCGTGATGACGGGCGCCTGACTGGAGGCCCGGGACGTGATGCTGCTCTTGTAATAATTGACTTTGTCGGGGTGGATGTCGGAGTTCCAGAAGGCAGAGATATCCAGAGAGGGAAAATTCCAAGCGACGGTGATGGGTGCCGGCACATCCGGCCGGGGAGACCGAAGCGTCAGGATGAAAACCTGAAGTCCGTCTTCGATGATTTGCGTTTCCCATGCCGGGGTAAAACTCTTTAAATCGCCTTCTATCTTCACCCGGGACAGATCGAAAGGAATGCGTTCAAAAGGCACTCCTGTGGACCTCGCATTTGCACTGGTGACGCTCACAAAACAGATCAGGATGATGACCGGTGAGACGATTCTGAATTTCCATCGTTCGCTCATCTTTAATCTCCTCGAAATCGTTATCTCAGGATGAGACGATCATCCTTCGACAGCCGGCCGGTACGTCTTCTTGAAATAGGCGAAGAGAAGTCCGCCGATGACCATCAAGATGAGACCCGCCCACGCATGCATGGGTTTTTCTATCAGCGTATTGACGACAAAGAGACTCGTTATCAGGATAAAAATGAGAGGCGTCACGGGATACCCCAAGGTTTTGTAAGACCGCTCCGCATTCTTTTTCTTGACTCTGAAGACGAACACGGAAATGGCCGTCAAGCAGAAAAAGATCCAATCGGAGAACACCACATAGGTGATCACGTCCTCGAACGTGCCCCAGAAGAGCAGTAAGACGACGGCCCACCCCGACTGGGCCAGTATGGCATTCACGGGCGTATGGAATCTGGGGTGCACCTCGGCCAGCTTCTTGAAGAAAAGGCCGTCTTTGGCCATGGCGTAATAAATCCGCGGAGAGGATAGGGTATAGATACCCGCCGTTCCAAACGTCGATATGGCGATGATAACGGCAATCAACACACCCCCGAACGGGATGACGGTGGTCACGGCATCGGCGGCAAGGCTCCCGGATGTAACGATGTCCTTCACAGGCAGAAGAAACAGGTACGCGACATTGATCAATAAATAGACCGCAGCAACGACCAGTGCTCCTACGATCATGGCCCTGGGCACGGTGCGTTCGGCATTCTTGGCCTCACCAGCCACAAAGGAAGCGTGCTGCCATCCCCCGTAAGACCACAGCACACCGATCAGGGCCAGACCGAATGCAGCCACCATCGAACCCGGCGAGCCTTCCCACAGGAAAGCAAAGGGATTGACGCTCGCCTTCCCAATAAGTAAACCGACGAGAATGATGCCGACGATCCCGATGAGTTTTAATCCCGTGAAAACGTTGGAAAAAATCTCCCCGGCCTTCACTCGAAGGATGTTGATGATGGTGACGATGACGATGAGCAATACGGCCACGACCTGAATGCCTCTGCTTCCCAGCGGGATAATGAAAGACAGATACCTGGCACAGGCAATGCAGAGTGCGGCAATCGCCCCTGACGTGATAACCACCAGATAAGCCCATCCGTACAGAAATCCGAACAGGTCGCCGTACGCTTCCTTCAGGTATACATACACACCTCCCGCCTGGGGAAACAGGGCCCCAAGCTCGGCAAAGGTGAGGGCACCCGTCAGTGTGATGAGACCTCCCAATCCCCAAACGAGCAGAATGAGCAGGGGCGAGGGCAGATACCCGGCGATCTGAGAAGGCGTTAAAAAAATTCCGGAACCGATGCAGGACCCGATGGCCACCATCGTCAATCCGTACAGTGTCAACTCTTTTCTAAGTTCAGCCATTCTTGTTCCTTATGTTTTGATGGCCCCCCCGTCAGGAAGGTGGCATTCTATGTTCGAATCTGTTTGAGAAGGGTAAATCTGTCGTGCTGATTGATACATTCTTACAGAAGGGTCAAAAATCAATACCGATCCCACATACGAAAACGAGTGACATATCATTGTGGACCGATTCGATCGTACTCTCTATGCTTTTTACGATGGATCATGAAATACAGCAAAACCCGATGTTGTATCGGGTCATCATGGATGAGTCATGCACGGGATGTATCCGCGCAAGCCTTCTGGCTTCATTCTCATCCGATCTTTAGGACTTTAGCCCCGCGGATGATACCGTCCTTCAGCTCTGTAAGGGCCCGGTTGGTTTCATCCAGAGCATACTCTTGAAAGTCGGGTTTGATGGGTATCTCGGCCGCAAGCTGAAGAAACTCATGGATGTCCGAGTTGGCCACGTTGGCCACGCTCTTGATTTCTTTCTCCATCCAGAGATGGGCCGGATAATCCAGTTTCAGAAGATGATCCTTGTCCACTTCCTCCTTGCGAATGGCATTGATCACCAGTCGTCCCCCGGGCGCCAGGTTCTTCAGCGCCTCTACGACAGGCTTCCAGACCGGCGTCGTATCGATGATGGCTCTGAGTTTTACGGACGTATCCTCGGCCGTGTCACCCGCCCACGCGGCACCCAACTCCAGGGCGAACTGCCTCTCCTTCTCACTTCGGGCAAAGACATACACCCGTGTGTCGGGATATCGATGTTTAACCATTTTCAGCACCAAGTGGCCCGATGCGCCGAATCCCGTAAGTCCCAGGGTGTGGCCGTTTTCGATCCCGGTCAACCGAAGCGAGCGGTATCCGATGGCGCCTGCGCACAATAGGGGCGCGGCCTCGGAATCGGAAAACACATCGGGTATGGGATGGGCCGACTCCTCGGGAACCGTCATGTATTCCGCATACCCGCCGTTGACATCCCGGCCCGTGGCCTTAAAATCGGCACAGAGGTTGTCGTTTCCTTCCAGGCAAAACGGACATGTCCCGCAGGAATTATAAATCCAGCCGATGCCGACCCTTTCTCCTTCCTGAAATTTGGATGCTCCAGGACCTGTTGACTCAACGCGACCCACCACCTGATGGCCCAATACCATGGGAAAATGAGGCGGCGGTGTTCTCCCCTCGATTTCGTCCAGCTCTGTATGGCAAACACCGCAGGCCATCACACGAACCCGTATCTCCCCATCGCCGGGAACCGGATCGGACAACGTGCACAACCTCAGCGGCTCTTTGTTCTGTGAAAGATCACAAATCGAATTCAGTACCATGGCTTTCATGTCAAACGATACTCCAATCAGAATAATGCGTAGGTGACGGTAATACCGCCCAATACAAACTCGATCCATTCCCCCTCATGGCGGTACATGTGGTATCTCACCGACGGACAGTAATGCAATCCCCGGATGCCCGCAACATCCATGGAAAGTCCCATGGAAAAGCCGGCACGGAATCCGCTTTCTTCCATCGAATTCCCGGATTCTGTGATGGTGGTTTTCGTATAATAAACACCACCGCCAAAATCAAAATGAATGCGATCGGCCACTTGAATATGATCGATGAGATGGAACAGCACAAGGGACGATTTCATACGCTCCCGCAAAATCGGCTTGAGAACCTGCAGAGCATACGTGGCTTCCAGAAGAAAACGATGGATGTGTATGCGTACCAGTGCGGCAGAGACGCCCAGGCCGATCCCGTACTCGACCGAGTTTTCCAGTATCACGCCTGGGTAAAAAAAGCCGACATACAATCCCAGGGGATGATGGGGCTCCCTATGGGTATCGACCGTATCCCCATCAACGCTGGTTTCCTCTTCTCTTACATCTGCCGAGGGATCTTCGGATGCCGGAGGTTGTAACGCCCGAACCTCGTCATAATTCGATCCGTACACCCGTTCGTGATACCATTGTCTGTTGAAAAAAGACGCATCGACGTTGGCCGTGGCGATATGATACTTCACAAAATCCCCGACACTTATGGAATAATCGCCTTCTTTGACCAGGATTCGAGCTGCCGTCTTTCCTTCCCGGAATTCAATGATACGCACCAATCCGACGGTGACGATGGAATCTCCCACGGCTCGGTAAACCCTGATCCTCTCGTCGCGCTCACCGATGCCCAAATCCGTATCGATGAGTACATAATCCGGGATCACCTTCATGATAAGCTGACTATAAAGAAAAGGTAGTCCCAGGCTGAAATAGGCAAAGGAGAGAATGCGATACCATCTTGTCATCGTTCCATTCCCAACGGACGCCGTTTCCTCTGGAGGACCTTATTCCCCTAAGTATAAAAATACCCACCGGAAAAATCAAGCAGTTTCCGTCGGGCACACGGGTTTTATTCAATCCCTTCTATAGAGAAATCGATATCACACCATCGCTTCATCTGGATGGGATTATACCTCTCGAAAATGCAGACATCCATCCACGCAATGACGCAACCGGCAAAGCCGCAATTACCTGCATTCCGACCGTACCTCACCATTCGATACCATCATGCAGATAGTGTTTCATACAGCCAGGTGATTTCAGATCTTCTTCTACCATCATGGATCGTTTAGCAGGCGTGATTTAACTTCGCCGGATGAAATCTAATCATTTTCAATATTTCGAATGGATTGGGTGCCTATTGCTACATTCCAACCATCGATACTACAAACCCATATTTTCTAGGATTTTGATAGGAATGGATCCAGAAATCATTGGATTTGTTGCGAATCTTCGGCTACCCATCTGATATTTCTGACAGTAAATCGAACACCATCATGCATCATCCGTGCCTTCGATTGAGGTGATATAAACACAATGGATTGTGCCGTGCCGAGTCATTCCGAGGGCAGAAGCTCCACTGGCTGCCCCAGAAGAAACGATCCATCACGAATCCATTCTTTCAGGATGTTGGCCACGCGTCGAGCTGCCTTGATATCCGAAAAGTTATAACAGGGCACCCGCCTACCGTTTACATCGATTCTTCTGCTCCGTATTTGATCCATAGTGACTTCTTGGAGGATCCGTCCCGTGCCATACGGATAATCATGACTAAAATCGATGACAGGCACGAGAATGTCCTTGTCTCGAACCAGAGTATAATGCAAGATCTCTTCATCCAGAATGGGTATGGGAATACCCAGTCCGACGCGGAGACTGACGCCATACCCCCGGAATCGGGCTGCCCGCAGCCATGTTCCCGTCATCCTCTTCAGATTACCGGTCACGGCCAACGTGCCAGCCCCGGTTTTGGGAATGCCCCTGTCGTTCCGGGGCGGACAACCATTGTGCTGGGTACCCGGCCCGACGACATAACCCACACTGCCCCCCAGAAATATACGCGTGCCGACTCCGATGGTCTTGAAGTAGGGGTCGTTCATCAACGGACTCAGCTGACCGGCCCCGCTGTACGTTGCGCTGCCCCATCGGGGCTTGAGGGCGCCCATATACGTGTAAATCGTTTTGTCGGAACCGTTCACTGCACACGCATAATTCTGATAGGCGTTACGGGGACAGAAGAGGAATGCATCGGACAAGCTCTCCAGGAATACGTCCTTTTCAATTAAGCGATTGGGATAACAATCCGTACCATCACTCTCAACTCGGAGATGAACGGAACCGCCGAATACGAGCTCCTCGATGACATGGGCCCCACCGTACGCGTAGGTTCGGGGGATTTGCTGGGTAACAGCATCGTCTCGCGTCTGCGTAGCACCGATATAGCAATCAACCGCAGCGATCCCGGCATAGGCTTCCACATCGTTCAGCCATACCTTCTGAGCCCGGATGCGCGGTTTGGCATGACCAAAATTGAGAAAAGCGCCCGAGGAACACATGGCACCAAACGTCCCTGTCGTCACGACATCCACTTCCTTAGCGGCCTGGGACATCCCCTTCTCTTCTACAAAATCGAAAATCTCCTCAGCCGTGAATACGACGGCCTTTTTCTTCCTGATTTTCTCGTTAATCTCATCATACGTTTTAGCCATGGTATTCCTCCTCTCTTTGTAATGATGCGTCATTTGGCGTAAAAAGCCGAGGAAGGCAAGATGCTCAATCTACGCCGAGCTGAATCAATTCTTTCCCCGGGTGATCAGGTTGGTATCGATCCTAGTTCGTATCAGACTGGGCAATTGCCCCCATAGAGCCACTCGATTACCGAGGATGACCATCGCCCCCTCGACCTGGGCGATGTTTTCTAAAAAATCAAAACAAGTTTCCAAATCATCCTTGCTTTTTACACGATTCCCCAGGGCCGTGGCTGCCGCATCGGCTAGTAAAATATTGGATGAAACCACCACGGCTGCATCGGCGCATCCATAGCTGAGGGAAGGACCCACGGTACCCGAGGATGTACAGATACCCAGAGGACGACTTCGGGGGAGTATATCAAACGCCAGACCATTGGCAGACGCACGGCCTGCGAAGATACCGACACGGACTGGCTTCCGAACCATCAGCGCGATATCCCCGCCGTTGTCTACAACGGCCTCTTTGGCACCAGCTTCCAGTATGGCCGTAAGACTCTCGGAAGCAAGAGCGCCGGCCACGGTAGCCATGGGACCGACTCCAACTTTTGCAGCGTCTTCACACATCTTCCGAATCAATGGAGGTGCATTCCTGGGCACATCGTATGGATGCTCGGCTCTCTGGAATTCGGGGTCCAACGAGATGTACGATTCCAGAACGTTCCGTGCTCGGTTCAATGCGTTCACACCTTGCTTCAGAGTGCAGTCGGGGCAAAGTATCGTGACAATCGTCTCTTTGTTCTCAAAATGATGTCTGTTCCAACGCATGGCACATAAAAAAGCCCACGATCAATATGGGTCGTGGGCTCTAGTTATGTTAATTCCTCAATTCGTGGTTGTACTTACATCAGCGGAATCCTCCTACAAACCCACAGGAGTTCCGCATGTCCATACTATTTTGTCCGTTACCGCGATGAATCATATTCCGATCTCAGTTGTAATAATAAGTTCCAATAATATATCCAAAAAAAGATGCCTAGTCAAGTAGAATTTCGATCATCCGTTAAAAACACTATAAAACAACACTTTTTCGACTTGACATTCTTAACCCTAATCATTACAATTATAAACAGATATGCCCAGACTCTTAAAAATAGGATTCACCCTGGCTGTCGTTGTGGCGGTGGGATTGCTGGCTCTGTGTCTTTGGGGATACAGAACCGTGACGGGATCACTGCCCATTACGCAGGGGGAAATTGCATTGTCGGGCTTAAAGGCAAAGGTACGTGTGTACAGGGACGGGTATCACATTCCCCATATCCTGGCAGGGAACGAATACGACCTTTTCTTTGCCCAGGGTTTCGTCACGGCTCAAGACAGACTCTGGCAGATGGACCTGAGAAGGAGGACGGCCCAGGGACGGCTTTCGGAAGTATTCGGGCGCAGGGCTCTGAAAGCAGACAGCCTGATGCTGATACTGGGCCTAAAACGGCTCGCCCAAGAAATTCTTCCCCATTTATCGGCAGAATCAAAACGTATCTACCAGGCGTATGCCGACGGCATCAATGCTTATATCGACATCCATCAAAATAAAATCCCCGTAGAATTTCAACTGCTCAACTACAAACCGGCTCCATGGCGTATCGAAGACTGTATCGCCTGCCTTCGCCTCTTCGGATGGGAGTCAAGCTCGGAATGGACGACGGATATCATCATGGGAGTCCTCGTCGAGAAAGTAGGCTGGGACAAGGCACGTGTTCTGATCCCGGAACTGTTTATCGATGATCCCAGGACCGTTTCCCGGAATACATTCGACCTGAGTTCCATCTTAGATCCCGTATTACAGCTCCGAGGAAAGGAAGCATGGCCCAAGCCCAAGAGTCTAGGTCACGGCTGGGTCGTATCCGGAAACCGATCCGTTACGGGAAGTCCCATCCTAATCAACCATCTCCTCGCCCCTTTAAGGAATCCAGTGCCCTGGTATGAGATCCATCTAATGGGCGGTCGGTTCCATGTCCATGGATTTACATATCCGGGCATGCCGATGGTATGGGCCGGTTATAACCGGGATATCGCTTGGGGACTCGGTGATTACCGTGTCGATAACATCGATTTTTTCATCGAGAGGTTGAATCCCCACAACACCATGCAGACGCTCGTGGGAAAATCGGTCCGACCGATGAAACAGATCGTTGAAGAAATTCCTCTGAAGTTTGGGTCTCCCTTGAAGGCAGTCATTCAAGAAACCGACAACGGCCCTGTCATCGCCACGGCTTCTCCAGAGGATTCGTCGCCGTTTGCCGTCGTCATCCGCTGGGTGGGGCACAGGATCAGCGATGAAGGAAAAGCACTTTACCAGCTGAACCTCGCTCAGAATTGGGATGAATTCCGGAAGGCATTGGGTCACTTCCAAGTGCCATCCTTGAGTGTTATCTATGCAGACCGCGAAGGAAACATCGGACTCCAGGCCGCGGGAAGCATCCCACAAAGACCAAGAGGTGTCGGTCATATCCCCATATCCGGTGAGAATTCGACATCAGCCTGGAATAAAACGATTCCTTACGAGGCCCTTCCATCGATCAAGAATCCCCGAGAAGGATTTATCGCGGCCATGGACGGAAACATCCCTGCTACGGGAGATCAGGCACCAACGCAGTATGCCAGGGACACAGCCTATCAAATCCGGAGAATCGACCATCTGCTTCAGGAAAAAGAAAAATTCTCGATCACCGACTGCAAGCAGATTCAATCCGACATTCTCTCGCTCTATGCCCTGGACGTCCTGGAGACCGTGCTTCCTGAAATCTCGGGCCGCATCAGCCAAGATTCTACCGGAGGAAAATTTGTCCGTCTGCTCTCTGGATGGTCTGGAGAGATGAAAGCCGGCAGCTCGGAAGCCGTTTTCTTCGAGGCACTTCTGGCGAGCATGATGAAAAACTTCTTCCAGGATGAGTTGGGCGAATCCCTGTACTCGGCCTTCTCCCGACTCCATTCACTGCCCCATATAGCCTTAGAGCGCATTCTAAAACACGATAAACATGCGTGGATCGATGATATCACGACCATGGAGCACGTGGAGACTAAGCAGGAACTGATCGTCAAGAGCTTCCACCAAGCCGCCGCGTTCCTTCGTGAGCAATTCGGAGAAGATGAAATCCGATGGACATGGGGAGCCCTTCACACGCTGACGATTAACCATCCCCTGGGCAAGCATCCTCTGTTGAGAAAACAGTTCAATCTGGGCCCCTTTCACATCGGGGGATCGGGCACGACCATACGTTGTGCGGGCCATGATCCTGCACATCCCTTTCACGTCGTATGGGGAGCCTCTGCCCGTATGATCGTCGATTTGGACAATCCAAACAACTCCATCTCCATCCTGCCCACCGGCCAATCGGGACAGCCCCTGGACGAGCATTATCGGGATCAACTCCCACTCTACGTGGGTAATCTGTACCATCCCAACCTCACAGATACACTGAAAATCGTACAGTCCGGCTGGAATTGTCTCCAGCTTATACCGGAGGGATCTGATGAATAAAAGCGATGAAGAAAGTAAAACGATTCGTGAAATGGAATCCGGTGACAGAGTGACCGGTTTTTTCATCGTCCGAAAAAAACAGCTAAAAACCAAGAAGGACGGTTCTCCCTACCTGCTGCTGGCACTGGGAGATTCCACAGGAAGGATTCCGACCACCCTCTGGAATAACGTAAAACCCGTTCATGAGTCCGTGCAGGTGGGAGACATCGTGAAAGTGAGGGGAACCGTTGGGACGTATAACAATGCCCTCCAATTCTCCGTGGACCGAATACGAAAAGCCGAACTGTCCGATAATATAGACAAAAAAGCGTTTGTCCCCAGGGGAGATGTGGACACCGAAAGCCTCACCCAGCGCCTGATGGAAACCCTTGATTCGGTAAAAAATCCTCATCTACACCGGTTGCTTGAACGCATCTTTAAAAAATCCGGCTGGATCGACCGATTCCGGGAAGCGCCTGGCGGTAAGCTCTGGCATCATGCCTACCTGGGAGGACTGCTGGAGCACACCATGGCCGTCGTCCGTGTCTGCGAGACCATGGCGCAACTCTATCCCATGGCCGACAGAGACATTCTCATATCAGGAGCCCTTCTCCATGATATAGGGAAGCTTGAGGAATACGGATTCGATCAAGGATTCATCGAGTATACGGACGAGGGACGCCTCTGGGGACATATTTCCATCGGGGCGCAGCGGGTCAGGGCCTTCATTGAAGAGCTCGAAGAAAAAGAGCCTTTCCCGTCCGAGCTAAAGAAACAAATCATCCACCTCGTCCTGAGTCACCAGGGTGAGCTGGAACACGGCTCCCCGGTACTTCCGCAGACATTGGAAGCCATGATTCTCTATTACGCCGATGAGATGGATTCGAAGGCGAACGCGTTAAAGCATATCATAGAGAGAGACTCGGAACCCGATCGGAAGTGGAGCGACTACGTGAACCTGCTGGATCGATTCATCTACCTGAAAGATGACACCCCATCCGATGCGGATCGTTCATCCCCCTCCGTCTGAGGAATGAATACGACACGCTCGATCTTAATAATCCCCGTTAAAAAACCGGAGGTGATATATCAGTTCTCGCAGGACAATTCTGTACCATGGGTTAGTTTATCTCTCAATATTTCAAAAGGCGTTTTTCCTTTAAGTGATTTATGGGGTCGATCAAAGTTATAGAACCTTTCCCATTCCTCAAGTTTCTTGTTCAAATCCACATCA
>CAZTKR010000091.1:0-11753 GCA_964614115.1 uncultured bacterium
TCACCTCTTTCAGGAGTCTCTCTGTTTCTGTACAGTACTGGCAGGTCCCTGCCAGTTGTTGTGTAAAAAAGATGAGTTTGACAGATTCCGTCATCTGTGCCAGGCGGTCACGTACTTCTTTTTTATCCTGCTCGTTCAACATGATCCACCTCCTGCTATAGGATCGAAGTGACTATTGTAGTGAATTAAAATTGATAACTGTCGTAAATAGGATAGATAACATTTTTTAGACTTTATTCTAAAATTGCCCATAAAAGCCTTCCCGCCTGCCGGAAAAGAAGGGCAGGCGATCTCTCACCTCTTTCACCCGATTCAGGTCAAGGTCAGCCGTCATCAGGATTTCCTCCAACCCGGCTTCCGCTATGATCTGACCTGAAGGATCCACGACAGTGGAATAGCCGAAATCTTTCCCACCGGGTTCCCTGGACCGGTTGCATCCCACGACGAACACCTGGTTTTCTACGGCTCGTGCCCGCAACAGTAAGCGCCAGTCCTCCAGTCTGGGCTTCGGCCAGACCGCGGGAATGAGAACGACCTGCGCTCCCTCCAGCGCGATCCGTCTCATCAACTCGGGGAAACGCAGATCGTAGCATATCATCAAGCCCATGCGTCCCCATTCTGTATCGAATACCGTAACATCCGAACCGGGTGCAAGGTATTTATCCTCGTCCATTAATGTGAAGAGATGGATTTTATCGTATCGTCCGAGAAGAGCACCGTTCCGGTCGTGATACACGGCGGTATTGTAGACCCGCCCATCCCGCAGGGACGGGCTGGACCCCACCACGGCCATGTCGTACTTCTCGGCCAGGATCGAGATGGAGGCGAACACGCCCTTTGTAACGGATGTGGCGTAAGAACGTGCATTCTTCAAATCGTAGCCCGTGGCCCAGAACTCGGGAAGCAACAGAAGCTTGCTTCCGTTTCGGCTGGCTCTCATCATGGCATCCTGGACTTTTTCCAGGTTGACATCAGCCTTACCAAAAACCGATTGCATTTGAAACAAAGAAACGCGCATGCTTCACGACCTTTACGCTCTATGTTGGCAGCGGATGTATCTCGACCGTATGATGGATTTCGGCGGTTTTACCCAACATCGCCGATACGGAGCAGTACTTATCCTGGGATAAGTTGACGGCCTTCTCTATTTTGTCTGTATCTATGTCCTTGCCGTAAAAACGAAACGTCAGATGTATTTTCGTAAAAACTTTGGGATGCTGCTCGGCTTGTTCTGCCTGAACATCTATCTCAAAACCGTCGAGCTTCACCTTCATCTTGCGCAATATAGAAATCACATCCATGCCCGTACATCCGCCCAATCCCATGAGAATCATCTCCATCGGCTTCGGGCCCGAGTCCGATCCTCCGAATTCCTCTACCGTATCCATGACCACCCAGTTCTGTGTCTCTCCTAAACTCGCGAATGCCATATCCTTGATATGCTTCACATGAACGTCCATTTATACTCTCCTATAATGCCGGACAGAATACAAAAACCAGGGACAACGGATCAAAGATGCCCCTGGTCTTTCTATTCGAAAATGAGAGTGTGACAATTCCCGTACGACGTAATTAGACCATCCTGATAAGGTTTCGACTTCCATCCCCACCCTATTCTGCATGATGAGACTGCTTGATAAGGTCGGCTAAGTGCTCCACATAAGCTTTTGCTCCTCCTCGCCGATATCCTGTACGCGCCAGTTCTTTACCCGTAGCATCCACGAGGAGAATCGTCGGGACTCCCTGGATGCGGTACCGTTCTGCCAGTTTTCGATTCTGTCGCACAACCTGCTCTGGTATGACCTTGGACCTGGGAAAATCAGCCTTGAAAAGCACGAGCTCTTTTTTCGCGTAATCCTGGAATTCCGATTTTAAAAATACCTCTCCCATAAGCCTCATGCACCACGAGCACCAATCCGATCCTGTAAAATTCACCAGAATAGGAACTCCCTTTTCTTTAGACAGTTCTTTCGCTTTCTCGAAATCATTCAGCCACTCCAAATCGTTGGCAACAGCAGTAAGGCTTACGAAAAGGACAACGAACAAGGCTATTGGAAACACGCATTTTTTCATGTCTTTACTCCTTTGCGTAGGTAACCGTTCGTAGAAACGTATTACCTACTAACGTATGGACTTTTAAAAAGGTTCCCTGAAACCTACAGCCCGCACATCCCCGATGCGCATGGGGATGGGGGCAGTGTGCAGGTTCCATCGGAACATGTACTGCTCCGGTCTCCTGATTCCCCGGCCACGGCAAAGGTGGACACAACCTTCTTCAGTTCGCGACTCCCACAATCGCACACAGGCGTGTCCAAGGATCCTCGAACCAAGCGTTCCAGGTGTTTGCCACACTTTTGACAAACATATTCATACAAAGGCATGATGATTCATCTCCTCGAATTTTCGAGTTATTTTTGGACTCCCGACGTGACGAGCGCTCCCAACAATGCCCCGTACATCGAACTGATGTACGGATTACTCGGAACGTGTCAAGAGCCGATGGCGCATCCGATAAACCGGTAATACACATACCCGATAGCGGCACCGACGATGACGCCGGTAACCCATCGGATGGCCGTTTTTCGCTCAAAGAACCGCATCTAACTTTTTCTTGATGACGTCCTTGGAAACAACACCGATGATTTGATCCACCGGCTTACCCTCCTTGAAGATAATCAGCGTGGGTATGCTGATAATGCCGTACTGGCCGGTTATCGTCGCGTTGTCTTCGGTATTCACCTTACCGACCTTGACCTTGCCCTCATACTCGCCAGCCAACTCTTCTATGACAGGTGCGATCATAAGGCACGGGGCACACCAAGCGGCCCAAAAATCCACAAGAACGGGTTTGTCGGACTCTAAGACTTCCTTTTTAAAATTATCATCGGTTAATGTAATTTCATGATTCATGAAATTTCCTCCTGTTTGAATTACTCCATGATGGCGTCGATGAACTTCAATACGTTTTCATTCTTTATGCGATAGCAGACTTTATGCCCGTCTCTCTCCGCTTCGACGATCCCTACATTCCTGAGAAGGGACAGATGCTGAGAGATATTCGGTTGAGCCACACCCAGGATGTCCTCCATCATTTTGACGCAAGGTTGCTTATCCCGTATGAGACCGATAAGCTGAAGCCGCGTCGGATGGGCCAACGCCTTCAGAATACGCGCAGTCTCTTCGTAGTTCGGTGTGCCCATGTTTTAAATCCTCATGCTCTTACAAGCTCTCGATGTACTTTAACGCTGACACAGCCGCGATCGTTGCATCACCCACGGCCGTCGAAATCTGCCGCACGCTTTTCTCACACACATCCCCGGCTGCGTAAACGCCGGGGATCGACGTTTCCATCTCGGTATTCGTGACGATATAATCCCAATCGTTCAGGGACACTGTGTTCTTGACAAAATCCGTGTTGGGCACCAAACCGATCCAGATGAACACGCCGTCGGCCTTTAATATTTTATCCTCACCGGTCGCCCGATCCTTGACTGTGACGGATTGTACGGTCTGTTCACCGTCGATGGATAGAACTTCGTGGTTCAGATAAAACGTGAACTTAGGGTCGTCATGGGCTCTTTTCTGTAGGATTTTTTCAGCGTTCAGATGATCCATGAATTCAACCAGTTGAATCGAACGTACAAAACGGCTCAGGTAAAGACTCTCTTGAACACCCGAGCTGCCTCCCCCGACGACGACGACATCCTTATCCTTGAAAAACGGACCATCGCACGTGGCACAGTAGGACACACCCCTCCCCTTAAACTCCTTCTCGCCAGGAACATTCAGGAGCTTCGGATCGGTTCCCGTGGCGATGATAACAGTCTTGGCCAGATACTCCGTTCCACTGGCGACCACTTTTTTGGGATTCTGCTGGAAATCGACCTCCTCTACCGTGCCACTCATGATTTCCAGATTAAACCGCTTGGCCTGCTTTTCCATCTTCTGCATCAGATCGATGCCGCTAATGCCTTCCTCGAATCCCGGATAGTTTTCCACCCAGTCCGTACTGGCCACCTGGCCTCCGGGCATCAGCCGCTCAATCATCCCGACTTTGAGCTGAGCCCGACCTGCGTATAGTCCCGCTGTCAGGCCGGCAGGCCCCCCTCCCACGATAAGAACATCATACGTCGACATATCGAGAACTCCTTTATTTATACGAACATTAAGATATTCGCATTGTTGAATATACAAAATAAAAACTTTAATGTCAACAGTTTTTTCCAAGTATTCTCGAAAATGTTTATACTCTTATGACTGCCGCTCTTTTACTCTTTAAAGCATTTCGGCTACAGGCTCTTGGCGTATAACAATAACCTTCAATAAGATTACTTAAATCTTCAAATATGTTGGGATTTATTTTCCAACCACTCTTGATTTGTCCTGACGAATCAAGATATCGTGAAAAATCATATTTGGAATCTCATGATTTATGAATCATAAATCAAAACAATGACTTTGTGACAATCAGGGGCAGGTTGATTCTTTCGTTTTCGTAATGATCATTAACGATGCCAATTCAATCCCATTTGGTAAGGATACTTATCTTTGTAATAGAATCCTGTTTTCACGATGGGACATTAAATCAATCGTGACAAGAGAAAGGAACGTCATCGTCCATAAAATAATGTGGAAGGTATATTTTTTTATTTCGAATGGCTATGAGAATACGGATTAGTTCGGTGCTGCATGAGCCATTGTATCTTTATGAATACTGCTCTTGTCAGAAGATTTATATTTCGGTAAAAACCGTTCCGGTTCCAGAGCGTATTTTAACGCGTCGTGCCGTGTGATACGTCCGTTTTTGAGGAGCTGGATGAGCGCATCGTCCATTGTCTGCATCCCCGACGACGTACTCGACTGCATGATAGACCGGATTTGATGAATTTTTCTCTCCCGAATCAGATTCCTAACGGCTGAATTGGCTAACATAACTTCCACGGCAGCTATTCGCCCCGTTCCTGAAGCTTCCGGGAGCAGACGCTGGGAGATGACGGCCAGGAGAGAACTCGAAATCTGTGCCATGACCTGTCTCTGCTGTTCGGGTGGAAACACATCGATGATACGGTTGACCGTGTCCGGGGCATTCCGCGTGTGGAGGGTGGAAAGCACAAGATGACCTGTCTCTGCCGCTGTGAGAGCCAGCGAGATGGTCTCCAAATCCCTCATCTCACCCACAAGAATGACATCGGGATCCTCACGTAAGGAACTGCGCAACGCAGCGGCAAAAGAATGCGTATGATGACCCAGTTCTCGTTGTTGGATGAGGCTGTTCTTCTGCGGATGGGTGTATTCGATAGGATCTTCGACAGTGATGATATGCCAGCCACGTTCCGAGTTGATCTGATCGATCATGGCCGCTAGCGTGGTCGATTTTCCATGTCCTGTAGGCCCAGTGACCAGAACGAGACCCTCAACTTCTTTCGCGAGGTGTACAACAGATTCCGGCATACCCAGTTCTTGCAGAGTACGGATGCGTTCCGGGATGATACGGAAGGCCATTCCGTACCCTCCCAGCCTAGAAAAAAGATTAACTCGAAAATTGGCGATATCCGGTACAGAGTAGCCGAAATCCAATTCCAATTGTTCCTTGAACCGTTCGGTCTGATATTCGTCCAGTATCTCGCTTACAATATCTTCGAGGTCTTGTTTTGTGAGTATTTTGCCTTTAATCCGTTGAAGCTTCCCGTCGATTCTTACGATGGGCGGATAACCTTCGGCCAGATGAATATCCGATGCTTGGCTCTTAACGGCATGTGAAAGAAGTTGATTGATCTGTTCTCGACCGATCATCCATTACCCCGTCTGAATAATTCTTGGAGTGATAAAAATCATCAAATCTGTTTGCTTATCCTCGTACTGTTCGTGTTGAAATAATTTTCCCAGTAAGGGCAAGCTGCCTAGAAGCCAGACCTTTTGCTGCGTACGAACACGCTGACTCTTGATCAAGCCGCCGATTACAACGGTTTCACCGTTTTTTACTGTAACGATGCTGTTCACGGTGCGTTTGTCCGTGATGGGCGCCCTGTGCTTCTCGTATTCCACCCATCCTGTAATTTCTTCGATGATTGGATTCACGTACATGGTAATTTCTTTTGGGCCGGTTACGTGGGGCGTCACATTCAACTGGATGTTCACTTCCTTGTACTCGAAGGTGACCATGTCTCCCTGTCCGCCAAGGCCCCTTTGAATGCGAGGAACAGGAACCGTTGTGCCCACGCTGATGGAGGATTCCTCGTTGTCCATGGCTAAAAGCCTGGGATTTGACTTGAGTTTGGAATCGGTTTTTTCCTTCAGGAAATCCAACACGGCCTGATACTTGCCTGCCGAAAGACTCGCCAGCTGCCATTCTCCACCGTTACCGGGATCGGTATTGATGACCGCATAGTCCTGAACATCTCCGCCCTGGAGTATATTTTGACCCCAGAGAGCCGCATTGATGGTCTTGTCCCAATTAATGCCCAGTTCGTTGGAGTGGATGGGCGACAGTTCCACCAGTTTCGACTCGATCATGATCTGTACGGGCGGTTTATCCAACTCCTTAATCACGCTATCCACCTGTCTGATTTTATCTGGCAGATCGGTGACCACGAGGATGCTGGATCGGCGAATTCCTTGAACTGCAACCTCATTGGCATCTTTACGGTTTTTTCCCGACTCGGGATAATTGAGGAACTCGCGATGGAATACCTGGACGAGAGAATCATTGGAAACCACTTGACGAAGAATGATCGCCACGTTCTCCGCATCGGCATACTTCAACCGATACACCTTCGTGATGCTCCCACCGGAATAGACGGCCTTTAGGGGCTTCACGGTAATAATGCCGTTATCGACAGTGTAATCGCAGTCATGGGTATGGACGATTCTATTCAACGCCTGCCGAAGCGTTACATTCTTCAAATCCATGGTCACCAGACCTTTTACGCCTTCCCCGATGACCATATTCAGACTGTTGGCCGTCGCCACGAGACGCAAAGCATCCTTAATGGGTATGTCGTTGAATTCAAACGACACGAGTTCATCCCAGGGAATAAGTTCCGACTGGTTCACATTCGGTCGTATAACTCGATCCCCTTGCAAGCTCTCCCATGTGGAGCCGATCTCACTGTTCGCTCGTGACTCGTTTGGGGAGTTGGCGTCCGTTTCTTGTCCTATCGAGTCATAAGACGGTTCATCATACGGGGTGGCGCTCCCTCCCATGGAAGGAAGACCCGGATTTACATCCAGCCCTGCCGGCTGCATCGCGAAGGCTGCTCCTTGAACATTTTCATCGAGAATATCCAAATCATCTGCAATATCCTGAACGATGTTATCCAGCGGTTTCTCACCGGATTCCGTCTCCGCATAGCCCGTATCGGTCAGAACCACTTCTTGGGTTGCTACTGCCTCTTCTTCTGCATGAATACTCTGTTCCCCGGTATGCGACGTTTGAATGATGAGACGATCCGATTTCCGGATAATATGGCAGGAGGAAGGTTTCGTAAATGACAGAACAGCCTTGAGGCTCACCGTCTTGTCACTCTCTTCTTGTAAGAAACGTACCTGTTGCAATGCGCTTTCTTTGAATGAAAATTCATCGGTATCGGTGAACAATCGTACCCCGTGAAAAAGAAGAGTCGCTTCAGCGCGGGATGGGCTTACGTATCCCGCCCAGTCGAAATACCCCTCGAATTGAAAAGACGTCATCACCAGGTCGTCCTGAACATTCGGGGATAAACCAACCAGACGTCCAGCCGCGGATGGACCGACATCGGAGGGCCCCTTCTTTCCCTCCAAAAATTGGGCATTGTTAAAAGCTACCACCAGATAACGATCCTTCTTCATCACGGCAATGGGGATATCCTCCGGACAATCGATGTCGGATCGAAAAATCGACGGACTCCGGCTCACTCGTTTTATGGATACGATGCTGCCAAAAAACGGATCCACCGTATGCGTCGTATTCTGTAAATTTCCGGGATTGCCCAAGAAATAGAGCGATACATCGCCTGTTTCTGACTGGGATATACCAACCCATTCCACCCTATCATCAAACGTAAGTATGGCCCACGATGAATTGCCCTCTTCGCCTGTTTTGATAGAAGTCAGGGTCGATTGTCCCCGCACGGGCGATATAAGAATGAACAATCCCCAGAAAATACAAGTCGTCAAATATCGACGTTTGTGAAATCTCATGGTGATTCTCTCCAGTATAATGTGAATGTTTGCCCCCCTTTACTACAGAGAACCTCCCTGTCTTGAATCTTATCGATTCTCAGACCCTCTTTCTCTTCCCCTTCCGTGAGTATCATTTTGTCTACAAGAACATACGCTTTCCCTTGCTTCCAGAAAAACCCCTTCAGTTCTGGCTTCTTGACTTCCACTTTCTTATTACCTGTGCGTGAACTGGTTCGGGCTACGGGCTGTGGCCTGGAACTGGCAAACGGATTCCTTCCCCAATCGTCGAAGTGTTTTTTATCGGGTAATGTGCCTTGAGAGATCGTAGTGGATCCTGCATCCGGCAATGCTGCAACGACCGATTTTACCAACTGCGTTCCCTTATCCTTGAGATTAGTACCGGGCGGTCCTTTCTTTGACTTATCCGAACTCAGGATAAACTGATCCACCAAAAAAATAACGATGAAAACGCCGAGAACGACAAATAATCTTTTTTCACTTTTTTTCAGTGCCACGGCCCATACTCCCATCAAATCATGTGTATGGTATGCCTATTTACCAACGCGACAAACCCGTCTGACAGATACCAATCATCAACTGATAATTTTGTTCATTAAAAAAAAGTCCTTCGATGCTAATGGAATACCGTTGGGGCAGGAGTATTTCCAGACCGATGATTCCCCCACTCCACATACCCGTGCGGTACTCCCCTTTTTCTTCGCCGACATACATCCTGGTGGTTCCGTTATCCAGATATTCCCGTTTTGTTTCAAGGCGCTGAACGAGCCAGCCTGCGACTGCCAAGTACACGCGGAACGACCGGTTGGGTATTACGATACCCCCATTGACCTTGACCTCCCTCCAGTCGTACGACATCTCGAACTCCCGTGTGTAGTATTCAGACCCGACGAGAAGGTCTTCCGTGAACGATCCCTCAGACGGGAACCGCAGAGCCTGAGCTCCGGCAACAAACCAGAGGCCGCTGGTAGACCGGGGTTTAAAGATCATATTGATACCCGCGCCGTAGCTGAATCGAAACTTACCCGAATAATCCGAGACGGCGGCACTGTTCTTTTTCAGGTCAACCTGTGCAACGCCCCCCAGACAGTACACATCCAGCCAGGGTGCGATTCCCCATGTACTCTTGGCGAGAATACGTTTCGAAATAGCCTGCGCGCCTCCCAGTTGATGGTCCATGTACGTTCCCAGGGCGCTCAGCGTCCACTGGTTCGTTCCCCGCGCATCAATGGGATTTCCCGTCATCTGTGACCACGAGCGGGCGACTCCCATGGATACAAGCATGAGTCCGATGCATATGATATGTTTTCTTTTCATGATCCTCATTCCCCATGTTTATTGGGCACGGTCTAAAGCGGATATAAACACCGGTAGTGTTGATGCATCTCCAAACTGATGTTCGTTTTCCCAGCTGATCTGAATAACTACCCATCCCGTTTTTGGTTTTTCTTCATCCGCACCGATGTCATTCGATATCGTAATCGTGTAGTAGACAGTCCCCCAACCTGAACCTGTATTCAACGTTTCCCATGACAGGGCCGCAGAAATCTCGGAAGGTACCAGTTTGGCACTTATCGTCGAATTCGATTCGATGGGATTCCCGTTATCATCCATCAAGGTAAAGGTCACCGTCCGAGCCTCCCCCATATACATGATTTGATCGGGAACCGTAAAAACGACATCGCTGTTATCTGAATAGCCCACGGCACCCGAATACACGACCGCAATTTGATCCCAGGCACGGATGGAATCGCCATTTGCATCGACACCCTCCGTATAGGCGATGATGCGGGCCATTCCGTCGTTCTCCAGATTCCTGTAAAGCTCCGGATCATGAATATACCGAGGGCATGTATCCAGACTGTCATCCATGGAATTCGGAATGATGCCGTTCAGCGTTCCCGGATAATTGCCCGTAAAATCCCCTTCAAAGTTGGGTAATAAATCCTGATCCAAATCCGTGAAATACACGGGACCCTGGAGTACGATGCTGGAGTCGTTAGGATCCTGCATGAGTTCCCCGTGATAGAATTTATGGACGAGTGGCTGAGGATTGGCACCCGTGAGTATCACACTGGCCATACCGTACTCATCCGTATACGCGGTATGCGTGCTCACGCCTCCACCGGAGGCCGTCAGGTAGACGGCCGTGTTCTGCTGCACCGGATTGTGGTACTTGTCGAACACGGCGATGGACAAGTCGGTCGTTCCCAAAGCCCTCCAGATGTTGTACTCGCCCGCCCGGACAGTCAGATGCGTCGTATGGTACTGGGTCTTGTCCTCCATGTAGGGAGGCCCCGCGTGTACGAGTATCTCTGAAGCTTCGGCTATAACCACAGAGCCATCTTCCGTGTCGATCACCTCTGCCCGAACACGCACATTGCCGGAAACCGTACCACTGGATATGGAAACCCGCGCAATGCCCCCCACCGTGGGTATGTTGCCGTACGAACTCAAGGTGACTCCGCCCGGCTGATGCACGATGCTGAATCGGACGAGGGTACTGTCGACTACCGGGTTGTTCCTGGCGTCCCGGACCTCCGACTGTATCGTAGCCGTCTGATTCTGGCCCGTCCCCTTCACGCCGATGGCCCTGGGATCGAACGTCAAGACAATAGAATGGGGATCACCTGGCAGGGCCCGGATATAGATCGTATTCGACACCCGCCTTCCACCGACGTCAACGACGGCCGTCACAACGGCAACACCCACGATGCTACTGGAGAATGACGCCTCGGCCATGCCCTGTTCATCGGTATCATCGGTGGGCGTGATGTCTCCCAGAGTTGTCGAGAACTGGACTGGAATGCCTGTTAATCCATGACCGATTTCGTCCTTCACCGTCGCTCGAATCTTACACTGATCAATACCATCGGCCTTTACTTCATCCATCTCGACGTAACTGTCCGTATCGGGATCGTATTTCCATGCTTTCAGTTGGATGGAATAAACATCTCCTGGTATGTATCTGATCTCTGCCGTATCGGCTAGTACTACATCACCTGTGTCTGTGACGACTGTGCTGAAAGCTCTTACCTTCACAAGACCAATCAAATCGGAACTCGTTAGTGTGATCGAGCACTCACCGTTCAAATTCGTCGTTCCCATCTCCGGATTCAGCGTGCCCCAATCAGCTTCTGCCGGTTTATTCGCAAACGCAAACGCCACATCGGCTCCGGCGATGGGAAACTGATTCGCATCCGTGACCCGCGCTTTAATGGCCGACTGGGTTTGGCGGTTGGCGATGAGGGCATCCGGTGTGGCCGTTACTCTGATAAAGCCAGCAATAGATTCTCGAAAAACAACATTCACGCTTCGGTTCAGTGTAGGACCGAAATACACGACCACATGTGCCGTCTCCGGTGTTCTTCCGCTGACCAATATCGCCTCGGCAATGCCCTCCTCATTCGTCTGAACCTCCCCGTTGAGCAATGTTCCCGTATCAGTCTGGAAGCGAAGGGAGACGTTGGGGATGACTACATTTCGCTGCGATTCTTTGAGCTGTGCCCGTATGGTGGATGTGCTCTGTCCGTCGGCCAGAATGGACGATGGATTCGCCTCGACTGTAAACTGGA
>CAZTKR010000091.1:11763-13027 GCA_964614115.1 uncultured bacterium
TGGGATTGGCCCGAACATCCAATGACACGCCGCGAAATAGAACGGAAATCGCCACATTGTCCGATTCATGCTGCGCCGTGACAACGGAAACCACGTCTTCCCAACTGGCCGAACTCGTAAGCGTCACTTCGACAATACCTTCCGAATCCGTGACTGCCGACGGGATGATGGTACCGGCGGATGCCGTGAATGTGATGGGAGCATCGGCAACAGGTTTAGCCGAATCTCCCAGTAAAGTCACGGTGATGGTCGTCATGTCCGTGCCACTGGCCAGAATGGCCTCCGGGGACGCTTTGATCTGGAGACTGCCTGTCTGGGACGAGATAAATTGAACAGTGGCGGACACCGACGTGAATTCCCCGTATCTCACCGTAACCGTCGCGCTTTGGGCATTCTGGTCACTGAGCAGCCATGCGGTGGCCCACCCGTCGGAACCCGTACTCACCAGAGCATCGCGAAACCTGGCCTGACTGATATTCACCGAGAATATCAGTTCTTTGTTGGCCATCGGGTTGTTGTTCTGATCGACGAGCCGAACACGAACACGTGCCGAATCCCCGGCAACGATTTGGCCCGGTGAAATGTCGAGATTCGTCAGAAGCGGTACATTCTCATTCACGGATTGTGTGGGATTTAACGGACTCTTCTGCGTACAAGCGAGCCAAATCGTGCCCACCAGCACCATATCTATTAAAAGTGAAAGCCCTTTATTTCTTGATACATTCAATCTTCTCATGATTTCCTCCGCCAACCGAACATCATAAACCTGTATATCTGGTCACGTCTGATTTGTCAGCACCCCCGTATTGGCCATCCTTTCTTCCAGTTTCGGTTGTGGTGTCTTCACGTTTCGGAATACGACCACACCCTTCAAGGAAATGGAAAGCTCTCTACTGAGTGATCCTTCCTTGCTGAGTGTCATTTCATCGAATCGCATCACAAACGGAAAGTCACTCATGGTATCCAAGAAACGCGTGAGATCTGGAAATCCACCCATAAAATCGACGGTGACGGGAAGTTCAGAAATTTCCTTTGGATTATCGTAGAACAGAGGCAGACTCTCGTAATCGGGTGTGATGTTCACCAACTGAAGCGAATACTCCTTCCCTATGCGCTCGATAGCTTTGCCCAGCTCGATCAACCGCTCCTCCGGGTAAAAACGTTCCAGACTTGCATCGAGGTGTGCCGCAAGGCTGTCTACCACCACCTTCATGGCCTGGATCTGATCGTCCCAGGGGACCTCCTGGTCCGCGTGCGCCAGGTG
>CAZTKR010000092.1:0-13024 GCA_964614115.1 uncultured bacterium
ATATTCATGGACGTCGAGAACTCGACCGAACGGAAGAATCCCGGAAGAAAATTAAAGTCGCCCTGATTCAGGGTAATATCGATCCGTATAAAAAATGGACGCCCAGCTTTGTCGATTCCAATTTTGTCGTTTACGAGCGGTTAACGGCACAGGCCAGTCGTGAGCATCCGGATTTGATCATCTGGCCCGAGACGGCGGCCCCCTGTTATCTCCGTCACCGTTTTTCATGTCTGCGCAGGGTCCGATCACTCATCGACAGTTTGAGCATCCCCTTACTCACGGGGGCTCCCGACTACGAATGGCTGGACCGCAACACCATCGAGAAGTACAACGGTGCCTTTGTCATTCTTCCACAATCCTGGAAAATGGACTATTACTATAAAATGAACCTCGTTCCGTTCTCTGAACGGGTTCCTCTGGCAAATCGATTACCCTTCCTGTACGACCTGTCTACCAAAGTCGATAGCAATGTAGGCGATTTCAGCCCCGGCGATTCGATCCGGGTCTTTACACTCACGCCGTCATCATCGCCGGAGCCGGTTCACTTCTCAACCGTCATTTGCTACGAGTCGATCTTTCCGTACTTGGTACGGGACTGCGTTCAGCAGGGAGCTCAGTTTGTGGTCATCATCACCAATGACGGCTGGTTCGGAAAATCCGGACCCTATCAGCATGCACGCATCGCCATTTTCCGGTCGATTGAAAACCGTGTTTGGATTGCGCGATGTGCCAATACCGGCATTTCAGAGGTCATCGATCCTTTCGGGAGAATTCGATCCAAGACGGCTCTCGATCGAGAAGCGGTCTTGACGGCGAACGTAGCGCTCCAGACAAAGAAGACATTTTTTGTGAAACATGCCTCCCTATTCCCCGGTTTTGTATTGGGTGTGAATGGGCTAGTGTTTTTGGCCACCGTCGTCCTGAGGAGGCGTAAACGCATCCCGCCATGGGATTCCCAATAGAAATAGATGCGTCTCTGTTCAGGCCACGGGGGGCTTCATCCGAGAAAAACGTATACAGGTAGGAACATCGACGAATCAGCAGGATAACCATTTGCGAATATATAGCGTCATCATTTTTGTTCTACTCATCCCATTTGTGATGCTGCACGGCGGCGATACACGACTCGTGACGCTGAGCACCGTTAAAGCTCGGTCTCTGGCCATGGGCGGTGCATTTGTGTCCGTGGAGGATGGATTGGCGGCGCTGGATTTCAATCCCGCGACTTTTACGTTGGCTCCGGCAACGGCTCGTGTTCATTGTGCTGCTTTTTTGAATCCCACAGGTCTTCTGGCCGTTCGAGAAAACCGGGGTGAGAATGCGGGAGTGGATGTGATGCTGGGTTGGCTGTTTCATGGTATCGGCGTTGCTGCCGGAAGGTGGACGTTTGGCATCCTCTGGGGAGAAGAATCCCTGGCGGATAAGGACAGGCTGAAACGGAATGGCCTGTTCGACGGGAGAGGGTACCACGGCCAGAGGAATGCTTCCATGGGCATTTCTCTGCGACTCGCACCCCGTGTGGCTCTGGGATTGGCCGGTGAGGCGTTCATTCGTGAAGAGGATCAGTCCTCAACCTGTACATTTGGCTATCGATACGGTATCATGTTAAAACCGAAGAAAACGCTGACAGTGGGCCTGTGTTTTTACGACTTCCCCAACGCATACAAAAACGATCGGATGAACATGGAAAGATTGGCCGATGAAACCCTGAATATCGGCGTGTGCTACAGCCCCTGGGAATTTTTGTCCTTGGCCATGGATGTTCGCAACGTCAGTGACGAAGGAAAGGGAGCTGTGCGGGAACCTCATCTTGGGTTTGAACTGAAACCGTCCCGGCGATTTTATTTTCGGGGAGGCTATTTCCGGGAACGCGGAGGGCGTGCACATACGTATTCCGTCGGTGTTGGCTTCAAGGCTTACCGGTGGGATAATTCTGTAGAACGCTTTTTTTTAAATCCTGCTTTTGGGATCCATATGACGTTCCTCTGGGAGAAACTCCAGACAGGCGTGGATCATTGGCTCCTTATTTCTTGTTTATTAAAAATATAATGAGAAATATCATGATATATATTATCGGAACGTTTTCGTGGGGAACTCTTGGACGTTGTTTCAGTTTTATAGACTGTAGATGATGTGATGCATCGTTGGAAAGAGATATTCTTAATGACGCTATCCATGGCCTCGTGGTGCTTTGGCCAATCGAACGTGCCGACGAATCTCGAACTTTTTTCATCGGTCGTGGATTCGATTGCTGTTGAAGCTGTGAGACGTCTGGGCCTGGAATCCGGGACCAGGATTTCTTTGATAGAGAGTGAGAGTGAGTACGACGCATCCCGTTTTGTACGGGATCGGCTTACCCGCGTTCTTGTGAATGACGGAGTGGACGTCTACACAGAGGTCGATACGCTGAAAACCGATTTGAAGGTCTCATTAATCGTAACAAAAGCATCTCTCGAGTACGAAAATTGGCAACAGAAAGGTTTTTTATCGGGGGGAGATATTGAAAGAAAGGCTGAAGTCGGGATTTCACTCCGGGCTGTGGAAGGTCAACGTGGTCGGGTGGTATGGGTGGGGGATATCGTAAAAGATGCGATGGACCGTGTTCCCTGCTCCCAGCTCGACAGGGTCGAACAGGGGGGTGTGGTACTGGGAAGACCCAACCGGCCCGCAGGCCGAGGTATAAGACGATGGATCGAGCCCGTTCTGGTCGCAGCAACGGTTGGTACGGCGGCGTATCTTTTTTATGTCGTGAGGAGTCGATAATGATAACAGGAGTGTTCATGGGATTTGACAGGTTTCGAAAATACGGACTTTATCTGTTGTTTTGCGGTTTTATTGTGCATTATTTAACGGGATGTAATCGTGAGAGCATCAATCTTCGAGAGATGTCCCCTGAAGAACAATTCGCGTATGCAAAACGCATATTCGATAAGAAGGATTATTACAAAGCAAAAATGCAATTCACGGTCGTCGTTCTCAATAATCCCGGTCATCCCATCATCGAAAAAGCGCAGTTTTATCTTGGGCAGTCCCACTATTATGAAAAAGAATATCTTCTCGCGGCTGCGGAGTATGAGAAGCTTATTCAAAGCATTCCCCAGAGCCCATTCGTCGATGATGCTCAGTATATGGTTGGTATGTGTTATTATCAACTGTCGCCCGGGTACGCCCTGGACCAGGAATATACTTACAAGGCCATCACGAAATTCCAGCAATTCCTGGAAGATTACCCCGAATCCGAATTTCGTCCCCTGGCAGAGAAGCGTTTGTCGGAAAGTGTGAGTAAACTTGCAAAGAAGGAGTATAAGACAGGGGAGCTTTATCGAAAGATGAGCATGTTTTCATCCGCCCTTATCTCGTTCGACGCTGTTTTAGAGAGATACTATGACACCGAATATGCAGACGATGCCCAGTACTGGAAAGGAGAATGTCACCGAAAGATGGGGGAGTGGGACGACGCAGAGAAGGCGTTCCGGGATCTCATTTCCAAGCATGCGCAGAGCGATTGGGTGAGGAAAGCAGGAAAAAAATTGGAAGAAGTCATAGAAGAAAGGGAAAAACAATCCCAGGAGGATTCAAAGGAAGACAAACAGTAAATGAGAACCGGACTCTTTGGCGGGACATTCGATCCTATCCACACAGGACACATCATCATAGCCGAAACCGTACGGAGCGATTTTCCGTTAGATCGTATTCTTTTCATTCCCGTGGGTATTCCCCCTCATAAGGAAAATACACAGATTACCCCTGCACGGACGCGGTACAGAATGGTCGAACTGGCCGTTGACGCGTATCCCCATTTTAACGTGTCGGATTGCGAGATTCGAAAAAAGGATGTTTCGTACACCATCGATACGGTGCGGTCTCTGAAGTCCTCGGATACGTGGGGAAAGGATGATTTCTATCTCATCATCGGTATGGACAGTCTCTTGGAATTGGATACGTGGAAGAAACCGGAAGCCTTGTTACAGGAAATCGACACGATCCTCGTAGGAAGGCCGGGATTCGATCTAGAAGCTGTGGATCCTCGATTTCGGCAGCGCGTCGCCGTGGTTCAGACGCCCTTGGTCGATATTTCATCCACAGAGATACGCCGGCGTGTGCGTGAAGGAAAATCGATTCGGACGTGGGTGCCCGATGCCGTTGAAGCCTATATCCGGGAAAAGGGACTTTACCTGTGAAGTGGTTTTTCATGTCGGCCTGGATTGGAAGGCGCATTCTGGCGTTTTTCACGGAGGTGGGAACGCTTTCGGTATTGATGTACCGTATCCTGGGCAGCAGTCTGTATGCATGGCGGGATAGAAAGCTGATACTGAAGCAGATGCTGGAGATTGGGGTCAACTCGCTGCCCCTGGTCTCCGTGGTGAGTATTTTTACCGGAGCCGTGGCCTCGTGGCAGGCGGCTTATCAATTTCGCGGTGTTTTTTCGACGGGGATGTCCCTGGATTTTTTAGGCGCTGCTGTGAGTGCCGCCATTTTAATCGAGCTGGCGCCCGTGCTGGCGGGCATTGTTGTTGCCGGGCGCGTGGGTGCCTCCATCGCCGCGGAATTGGGCACGATGCGGGTCACCGAGCAGATCGATGCGTTGGAAACACTGGCCATCGATCCGGTGCGGTACTTGGCTGCACCTCGATTCGTCGCCGGTTGGACGATGCTTCCCATACTGGTCATCTACGCTTCGTTCGTCGCTCACATGGGAGCCTACGTCGTTGCCTATTTACTCCTGGACATTTCTACATCTGCCTTTTTTGGGAGCGTGCAGCGTCATTTTTTGATCTATAACGTGTTTTCCGGGCTGGTCAAAGCCCTGGTTTTTGGTGGAGGGACGGCTCTTATCGGATGCTCCATCGGTATACGGACGACGGGAGGGGCCGAGGGTGTGGGGCGATCCACGATCAATGCGTTTGTGTATTCGTCTGCGTTTATACTGATCGCAGACTATATCCTGGCAATGATTCTTTTTTAACGAGTATGATCGAGATTCAACATGTGACAAAATCCTTCGATGGCCGGATGGTATTGAGGGATGTGAATCTGACGATTCACGATGGAGAGACCATGGTGGTCATCGGGTGCAGCGGTTGCGGCAAAACCGTCTTGCTGCGTTGCATCATCGGTCTCATCAAACCCTACAGCGGCAAGATCATCGTGGACGATGAGGATATTTGCCAGATGGATCGGCGGAATCTCTTCCGAATCCGGAAAAAATTCGGTATGTTGTTTCAGGGCGCCGCTCTTTTCGATTCCATGACCGTGGAAGAGAACATCGGTCTGGCCTTAAGGGAACATACAGAGCTGTCTCCGGCGGAAGTCAGGAAAAAAGTGGCAGAGAAGCTGGAGGTCGTCGGGCTTCCCGGCATCGAGAATAAAAAACCGGCAGAGCTTTCCGGGGGTATGAAAAAACGGGTTGGGCTGGCCAGGGCCCTCATCATGGATCCTCAGATCGTCCTGTTCGACGAGCCTACGACAGGTCTGGATCCTATCATGGCCGATTCCATCAACAATTTAATAATGGAGACGCATAATAGACTGAACATCACATCCATCATGGTGACCCACGACATGGCCAGTGTTTTTAAAGTGGCCAATCGTGTGGCCATGCTGACCAACGGAAAAATTATTTTCGATGGAAGTCCGAAGGAGCTGAAAAAAACCCAGAATCCCGCTGTCAGGCAGTTTGTGGAAGGAAAGGCCGTGATCGCTTGAATGCCGGCCAATCTTTCATCACGCACATCATCTCGAACGTCTCAACAGGTTTTGATAATCGTCAAGAGAAATGGGTGTTCAAAGAAATCGATGAGGCAATCGGAAGAGATTAACTCCTGAATGTCCGATTGTCGTGTCATACAGAAAAAGGACGATCGTTTAAATAATGAAGAAATCCCGTTCCAAATACGTATGCCAATCCTGTGGGTATGAATCCCCCAAGTGGCTGGGACGATGTTCGGAGTGTGGCAGCTGGAACAGCTTTGTCGAGGAACTCGTCGAACCGAAATCCGCAAAGCGCTCCACGCGTGTCTCGCCCATCAACCGGCCCGTACCCATCAGTAAGGTTCCCGCAGCCGCAGAAAAACGTCTACGTACGGGGATCGGCGAGTTCGACCGGGTGTTGGGTGGCGGTATCGTCGAGGGATCGGTGCTACTCGTGGGCGGTGCACCGGGGATGGGAAAATCGACACTCCTCCTCCAGGTGGGAGCAGCCCTGGCTTCACAAGGGAAGCGTATTCTGTACGTGTCGGGCGAAGAGTCGCTCCATCAGATTAAGATACGGGCCGACCGTCTATCCATCGATTCAGAACGATTGGCGCTCCTTTCGGAAACGAACGTCGAGTACATCAAGGCCGTGCTGCATGAAGAGAAACCGGACCTGGCTGTGGTGGATTCGATTCAAACCCTTTACAGTCCGGACCTGGAGAGTCTTCCAGGAAACGTCAGTCAGGTTCGATACTGTGGACACGGGTTGACGACTGTAGCCAAGGAAGGTCAGACTCCCCTTTTCCTGGTGGGACACATGACCAAGGAGGGTACGATTGCAGGCCCCCGGGTTCTGGAACATCTGGTAGACGGTTTGCTGCTGCTGGAGGGCGACGACCAGCACCTGTACCGTCTCCTACGGTCGGTGAAGAATCGGTTCGGGTCCACCAATGAAGTGGGTATCTTCGAGATGACGGATCGGGGTGTCGAGGAAGTCAAAAATCCTTCCGAGTACCTCCTGTCCCAGAGCCGGGCTGAAGTTTCGGGCACCGTGGTGACGGTGAGTCTGCAGGGATCGCGGCCTCTGCTGGTGGAAGTCCAGGCGCTGGTCACTTCCACCAGTTACGGGATTCCTCAGAGGACGGCTACGGGGATCGACCATCGCAGGCTTTCGATCCTGGTGGCCGTTCTGGAAAAACGTTTGGGACTGCGTTTTGGAACCCAGGATGTGTTTGTGAACGCGGCCGGAGGTCTTTATCTGAAAGAGCCTGGCGTGGACCTGGCCGTCGCTTTGGCCATGGTATCCAGCATCCGAGACAAGCCGTTGGATCATCGGGCGGTTGTGATGGGAGAGGTCGGTTTGGCGGGCGAGGTACGCGGCGTATCGCACACGGAGAGACGTGTGTCCGAGGCCGAGCGTTTGGGTTTTCAGAGAATGATACTGCCCAAGTCGAATCTGAAAGGGATTCAGAAAAAAACCAAGATCGAGCTCGTGGGTGTGGAGACGGTCGGAGAGGCGGTGCAAAAGTTCATGCGTTCGAAAGGCGCCTGAACCCCTCGGGAAAAACCAAATGGAATGCATGATTGTCCTTTCAACAAGAAGAAAAAGCACAGGGATGTCTCGTATATAAAATAACGGTGATCGTTTCCGTTTGTTTATTTAATAAAGATGATGTTTCGACTCGAAAAAACAGATGAAGCCACGAAGGCCAGGGCCGGTGTCCTGTCTACTCCACACGGGGATATACAGACACCCGTGTTCATGCCCGTGGGCACGCAGGGCACGGTGAAGGCGGTTTCCCCTCAGGAACTGAAGGACTTGGGAGCCCAGATCATCCTGGGGAACACGTACCATCTTTACCTTCGCCCCGGCGATCATCTGATTCGGGATGCCGGAGGTCTTCATCGGTTTATATCCTGGACTTCGCCCATCCTCACGGACAGCGGCGGATACCAGGTCTTCAGTCTGGCCAATCTGAACAAGGTAAACGGCGACGGTGTGCGTTTTCAGTCCCACCTGGATGGATCCTACCATACCTTTACGCCAGAGACTGTGGTGGACATCCAGAGAAACTTAGCCTCCGATATCATGATGGTGCTGGATGAGTGCTCGCCGTATCCCTGCACGTACGAGACGGCCATGAAGGCGAACGACCGGACGATGCGCTGGGCAGAGCGATGCCTGGATCGTTTTAACCAGACTGACCCACCGGCAGCCCATCCCCAGACGATCTTTGGCATCGTCCAGGGAAGTACGTATGAGCCGATTCGCCGGGTGAGTGCAGAGCGCCTCGTGGAGCTGGGATTCGGCGGCTATGCCATCGGGGGGCTGGCCGTGGGCGAACCCAAACCCGCCATGCTGGAAATGACCGACCTGTGTACGGAACTTCTTCCCAAGGAACGTCCGAGGTATCTGATGGGCGTGGGAAAGCCGGAAGACATCGTCGATGCGGTTGCCCTGGGTGTGGATATGTTCGACTGCGTCATTCCCACACGGAATGGCAGGAACGGAACCGTGTACACGAGAAAGGGAAGGCTGGTCATCAAGGGCCAGTCGTTTGAACGGGATTTCTCGCCCGTGGACGAGACATGCGGATGTTTTACATGTCGGCATTTCTCCAGGGCTTATCTTCGCCATCTGTTCCAGGCCGAAGAAATATTGGGTCTCAGGCTGGCCACGATTCATAATCTCTACTTTTATATCGATCTTATGAAAGAGGCCAGACAGGCGATCTGTGAAGGTCGATTCACTGAATGGAAGCAGCAATTCTATCAAGAATATCAATACAATCATGAAACGGTTCATCCATAACGAAGGAGGCTAATGTGTACCACGTCATGTTACTCATGGGTTCGGGAGGCGGAAGCGGACAAGGCAGTTCCATGTTGGGATTCTTACCCCTTTTGGCGATTATCGTCGTGATGTATCTTCTGATGATTCGGCCCCAGGCTAAGAAGCAAAAAGAACATAAGGCCATGCTGGAACAGCTTCAGAAGGGAGATCGCGTCCTCACGGCCGGGGGCATCATGGGAACGATTGCCGGCATCAAGGAAAATGAAGGTGTGCTCATCGTTAAGATAGCCGACAATGTGAAAGTAGAGCTTTCCAGGCATTCTGTCGCCCAAGTGATAAAAAAGAAATCCGAATAAAGACGACACATGCGTATCGTATTCATGGGGACTCCGGAATTTGCGGTCCGGAGTCTTCGAAAACTTCATCAAAGCTCCCACCATCTCGTCGGTGTAGTCACCCAGCCGGATCGGCCCAAGGGTCGCGGACGCCAACTCGCCGCTTCGCCCGTAAAACAAGAGGCCCTTCATCTGGAATTGCCCGTTTTTCAGCCCGAGCGCCTGAACGACCCTGAATTCCTCAATTGGCTGAAAGCGCGGTATGCGGACTGTTTCATCGTCGTGGGATTCCGGATTCTACCCCCGGAGGTGTTCGAGATACCTCCCAAGGGAACGGTCAACCTGCATGCGTCTCTTTTGCCGAAGTACCGGGGAGCGGCTCCGATACAATGGGCCTTGATCAACGGTGAGAAGAAGACCGGGGTGAGCACGTTTTTTATCGAGAGAAAAGTGGACACCGGAGACCTGATCCTGCAGGAAGGCATTCCCATCGGGCCGGAGGAGACGGCCGGTCAGCTTCACGACCGGCTGGCCGAAGTCGGAGCCGATCTTCTCGTTAAGACGGCAGACCTCATCGCGCTGGGGACCGTCAAGCGGATTTCCCAGGAAGGCACTCCGACGCCGGCTCCGAAGATACTGCCGGAGCACTGCCAGATCGATTGGACGCTGCCGGCGGAGCGTATCGTCAACCTGATACGAGGACTCTCGCCCAGCCCCGGAGCTTTCACGCGGTGGGATGGGAGAAGGCTTAAGATTCTTAAGGCATCGGAAGACAAAACATCCGTATCACAGCTGTCCAAGCCCGGACGTGTGGCCGTAGCCGCCGGGAGTGACATCATTGTCGCGGCTGGCACGGGTAGCGTTCGTATCAACGAGCTGCAGATAGAGGGGAAGAAGCGGATGGAGGCGAAGGAGTTCCTGCGGGGGCGCTCACTGGCCGTGGGCACGATGTTCGAATGATGGAAGGAAAAACGCGACCAACCATCACGGAAAAAGTGATGGATGCCCGCCGTCTTGCAGTCGCCGTTTTGGATCGGGTTTTTCGAACAGATGGCTATGCCGATGTCATTCTGGATGCATATCTTACTGAGGTTGACCTTTCTTCGCGAGACAGGGCCCTGGCCTCGGAGCTCGTCTATGGAACACTCCGGTGGAAAAAATGGCTTGATTATATGCTCCGGCATGCGTATCATAAAGACTGGTCAGAAGTACCGGCCCGGGTCCGACTTATTCTGGAAGTGGGGCTCTATCAAATACTTTTTCTCACCAGGATTCCGGACCATGCCGCGGTAAACGAGTCCGTAAAGGCCGCCTTCGATGAAAAGGGCAGGGCGTGGGGACGGGTGGTTAATGCGGTACTCCGGGCCATCATTCGAAATCCCGATCTCAGGACTCCTCCCCCGGTGGACGAGAATCCTGTGAGGGCCATCGCCGTCCGATGGTCTCACCCCGAGTGGCTGGTTCAGAGATGGATCGATACATGGGGTGTGGAGCGGACGCTCTCCCTTTGCCGGGCCAACAACCAGCGGCCGAGGATGGGCATCCGCGTCAATCGTATGAAGGGCACGAAGGACGATGTGCTTGAAGCGATTCGTGGGTGCGGGCTTAACGCCGAACCTTCGGACTTTCTGGACGCGTTTTTTACTCTGAGGAAGGGAGGCGACCTGTTACGATTCCCGGCGTTCGAGGACGGGCTCTTTTCCGTTCAGGATGAGAGTGCGGGCTTTGTGGGCAAGCTGATGAATCCGCAGCGTGGAGAACGCATCATTGATCTGACCGCGGCCCCGGGTGGTAAGGCGATGCACATGGCCGAGTTGGCGCATGATCAGCTTACGATCGTAGCCGTGGACGTGCATATGAACCGGGTCCTTAAAATTCGGGAAAATCAGGAACGGTTGGGCCTGAAGAGCATCCATGCTGTCGTGGCCGATGGCCGCCGATTCGGTGGAAAGGCTGTCGATAAAGTCCTGGTGGATGCGCCGTGTTCGGGATTGGGCGTGATAAGAAAGCGAGGCGAGCTTCGGTGGCGACGCAAGCCTGGGGATATTCCAAAGATGGTGACTATCCAGAAGGAATTGTTGAGAAGCGGGGCTGCCATGCTTCAAAAGGATGGGATTCTCGTATACAGCACGTGTACGATCCTGCCGGAAGAGAACGTAGCCGTGGCCAACCATTTTCTGCAAGAGAATCCAGATTTTACCGTGGAAAAGGCCCATTCCTTCGTCGATTCCAGGGTTGTCTCACCCCAAGGTTTTGTGGAGACGTGGCCCGACCGCCATGGGATGGACGGTTCTTTTGCAGTCCGATTCAGACGAGTCGTATGAGGTGCCGATGAATCGTTGGAAGACATGGATCATTCAACACAGAAAGTTACTACTAGGTTTAGGCTCCACCGTGCTCATGCTTTGTTTCTTGGTCTTTTTCATGGATGTGGCCGTCATGCCTATCTATACCCATCATGGGGAAGAACGAGAACTGCCCGATGTGACGGAAAAATCGTTTGAAGAAGCCAGCAAGATATTGGAATCCAAAGGATTTACCATCGTCAAAGAGGACGAGAAATTCGATGCCACATACCCGGAAAGCACGGTGATTTTTCAGAATCCGCCTCCCTTTTCCAGAGTAAAGAGAGGGCGCCGCATCTATGTGACTCTGAGTGCCGGAGAGAAACGGATTACGGTTCCCCGCGTCATCGGTATGTCAGAGAGGGATGCAGAGTTCAGTCTGAGACACGCGGGCATGCAACTGGGTGAAATTTTTTACGAGTACCACAGCTACCACTTGAACGGCGTGGTGTTCCAGCAGTCCATCGATCCTGGGATGGAGGCTGTGGAAGATACGCCCATCGATATTACTGTGAGCATGGGAAGGGCGCCGGATAAGTTCATCGTGCCTGATGTCACGGGAAAGAGCCTGGACACGGCCAAGAGAATGCTTCGTCGGGCAGGACTGTCCGTGGGGAATCTTTCGTACGAGGTGGAACCGGACCTCGTTCCTGATACGGTGATCCAGCAATCGATAGACGGGGGCGAAGAGGTGATGCGGGGGCAGCGTATCCATCTGGTTGTCAGCAAACTGGAGGCATTTTATTGAGAAAAATTGAAATATATCCGTCCATTCTTTCTGCTGATTTTTCACGCCTGGCCGATCAAATCACTCAAGTCGAAAAAGCCGGAGCCGACGGGATTCACCTGGATGTAATGGACGGGCATTTCGTACCCAACATTTCTTTCGGGCCCGTAGTGGTGCGGTCTATCCGTAAGACGACCCGGCTCTGTTTCTGGGCGCATCTGATGATTGAAAATCCCGGTCACTACGTGGAACCTTTCCATAAAGCGGGTGTGGAAGGCATCTTTATCCATCCGGAGATGGGGGATGATATAACAGCTCTGTCGGAACAGATCCACGGCCTGGATATGGAAGCTGGTGTGGCCATCAACCCTGAAACAGGTATCGACGTTATCGAAGCGTCACTGCGTCTTTTCGAGCGTATTCTCGTCATGACGGTGAATCCAGGATTTGGCGGACAGTCGTTCATGGCAGAACCCTTGGAGAAGATCATCGCACTGAAAGAACTCACCGCTTCATGGTCTCGCCCACCTCTCATTGAAGTGGACGGAGGTATCGATGTCCAAACGGCACCGTCCACGGTAAGGGCAGGGGCCGATGCCCTGGTGGTTGGATCGGCTATCTTTGGCAAGGACGACCCGGCAGCGGCTCTAAACGCCATCCGCAAGGCCGCGGAAGAAGCCATGTAATCGGAATGACAGGAACCATCGATGACAGTAAAAAACGAAATCATCCGAAAGAGTATTCATCTTTTTATGTTGATTATTCCTTTGAGTATTTTAATTCTGGAAAAACGGTTCATCTTAGGCGTTTTGGGCGGGCTTATTTTACTGGCCATGACGGTTGAAATCCTACGCCTGCTATGGCCTGAATTCGACCGGGTGTTCGAAAATATCTTCGGTTCCTTGCTCAGAGAGCACGAACGGAGGCATCTCACCGGATCGACGTATCTTCTCATCGGGGCGTTCCTGGCCATCCTCCTTTTCGATAAAACGATTGCGCTTACGGTACTCCTGTTCGTCGTCGTATCCGATGGCTTGGGGGCTCTCACGGGTCGCATGTGGGGAAGACACCCCTTTACCAGGAACAAGACCCTGGAAGGGTGCGCTGTATTTCTTTTAATGGCTGGAGC
>CAZTKR010000093.1:0-237 GCA_964614115.1 uncultured bacterium
AATAGATCACAAACGGTCGTCTATTAACATCAAGATAGAATTTAGAAGGAATCTTCTTTCAACATTACAGGCTCGTCTTGTTAAAAGTAACTTTTTTTATTTTACTACGTATATATAATCAACTGATATGTTATGATTTTCTATAACATATATTTTTTGGATTTATGTTTCATTTTAATGAAAGATATCATTTGCGAAAGGGAAGCCAATGAAGGTTCTGACTCAACGTGAAGAACA
>CAZTKR010000093.1:247-12957 GCA_964614115.1 uncultured bacterium
GATCGGAAGAGCGCCGTGTAGGGAAAGAGTGTAGATCTCGGCGGTCGCGGTATCAAGAAATATCTATCCAACATCCTCGGTAAAAATTGGACCTTGGGAGCTATCCACACGCCTCTCCGCCGCCTCGAACAACTCGGATACCTGGAATCCTATCTCGGTGAGGCCACGGCCGTACGCGGCGGTCGAGCAAAGAGAATCTATCGAATCACAAAATCCGGTCTTGAAGTGCTTACAGCGTATAAAAAAATCACCGAGGCCCTCTGGTCGGATTTCCCACGTTTCAACTTCAGGTGAGAAGCGTTTGATGAAATTGAAAACCAAAACGCCACCTCGAATAGCGGAGACCCTCCTCCGGGTCTTCCTCCCGGAACGCGAGAAGCAAGACCTCTTGGGCGATTATGAGGAATACTATAAAGAAGCCGCCGACAGCAAAGGACGCTTCATCGCCGGCCTATGGTACGGTATGCAAATCTTAAACCTGATTCCCCGGTCAATCTGGAATTCAACGAAATGGAGTTTTGTCATGATAGGCAATTACATCAAAATCGCAATTCGGAACATCAAAAAGCAAAAAACCAATTCTTTCATCAACATCACAGGGCTGGCCGTCGGCATGGCATGCAGCCTGTTGATCTTACTCTGGGTACAGGATGAATTGAGCTATGATGCATTCCATGTGCAGGGCGATCGTATTTATCGCGTTGTTCAGGAAGTCTCGCAGACCACCGGCACACAGGATCTCTGCCGCACGCCGGGCAATCTGGGACCGTTCCTGAAAGAAACCTATCCTGAAATCATGGCTTCTGCCCGATGCTGGTCTGCGGACGAATCGTTTTCCGTTCAAGCGAAGGCTTTTAAAGCGTCCGCATTTTATGTGGATGATGATTTTTTTCGAATTTTCTCGTTTCCCTTGGTTGAAGGCGATCCCGCAACCGCTTTAACTGAACCAAATGCCCTGGTCCTTACGCAGCGCGCGGCCCACCGCCTGTTCGGTGATGAACATCCCATGGGCAAAATTGTTCGTTCACGCTTTGGCGAGGATTATCAAGTGACGGGCATTCTTCAGAATATTCCGGAGAACTCCCATCTTCAATTCGATTATATCTTATCATTCAAACATTTTGGTTTATTCAGCAACGATGAATGGGCGATTTTCGACAATCCCCTATACACCTATGTACTGTTGGATAGAAGGGCCTCCAGGACAGCCGTAGATGGAAAGATCGCTCCGGTCATAACCGACCATGCTCCCGAGGTGGAGACCCGGCTCTATCTCCAACCATTAAGGTCTGTTTATAGGCACTCGCATTATCTTGGCGACCTCCCGGGGCTGGGTGATATCAGGTATGTCGCCATATTTACCGTTATCGCCGTGTTCGTGTTACTCATTGCATGTATCAATTTTATCAATTTGACGACAGCCCGATCGGTAAATCGGTTGCGGGAAATCGGCCTCCGTAAGGTAGTGGGAGCACGGAGGATTCAACTGATCCAGCAATTTTTCATGGAAACATGGATGTTAACCGTTCTTGCCATGATTCTGGCTATCGGCCTTGTTATTCTTTTTCTGCCTCAATTCAACCTGCTGGCGGAAAAGAATCTCGATCTCAATCCAACCAATTTTGTATCCTTCATAGGATTCGTGATTGTCGGCCTGTTAACGGGACTGGTTTCCGGGCTTTTCCCATCGTTATTATTATCTTCCTTAAACCCGGGGATGATGATGAAGTTGAATCGAATATCCATCTTCAAGGGCGTGGGACTCCGAAGGTTGCTTATCATTCTGCAGTTTACATTTTCCATCATTCTGATAGTCGGCACTGTCACCGTGCATCAACAGCTTCGATATATCCGAGAGCGCAACTTGGGATTCGACAAGGAACGTCTTATACATATACCCATGATTGAGTCCGTCCGTGAACATTACCCGGCTTTGAAACAAGAACTTTTGAATGATGCACGGGTACTCGCGGTTTCGTTCGGTTCACATATTCTCACGGATGTGACCCATAGTCATGGCGATATCACATGGGAGGGCATGAATCCAAATCTTGAATTGCCCATGGATTGTCTTCTGGTGGAATCCGATTTTGTGAAAACCATGGACATGCAGATCGTAGAGGGCCGGGATTTTTCCAGAGAATATACAACGGATCAGGACGGTGCCTTTATATTGAATGAGGAGGCGGTTAAGGTCATGGGGTTGACCAATCCCCTGGGCACAAAAATGTCATACAGCCGAATGGATGGCCAGATTGTCGGTTTGGTGAAAGATTTTCACTTCAGGCCGTTGAATCATCGTATTGCGCCCATGATCCTGATCAATTCGACGCATGAAATGTTTAACATATTTATCCGTATTGCGCCGGGAGATGTTGCGGACGCAATGGACAGGATACGCGGCGTATGGCGGAAAGTGGTCCCCGATGCTGCTTTCGACTATAATTTTTTTGACGATAGCATTGATGCCATGTATCAGTCGGAAGTTCGATTGGGCATATTGTTCGATACCTTTGCAGGGCTGGCCATCGTCATTTCCTGCCTCGGCCTGTTTGGCATGACACTGTTCATGGCTGAAAGACGGAATAAGGAGATCGGTATCCGGAAGGTGCTGGGTGCTTCGGTTCCGGGGATCTTCGTGCTTCTTTCCGATGGCTTTACAAAATGGGTGGCTATCGCCAATATCTTAGCCTGGCCCATTGCGTATTACTTCATGAATAAATGGCTCCAAAACTTTGCCTATCGTATAAATCTGAGTATTTGGATTTTTCTTCTCTCCGGCCTGGCAGCCCTGTTGATTGCCCTGTTGACCGTCAGCTATCAAACCCTTAAAGCAGCTACTGCCAACCCAGTCGACAGTTTGCGGTATGAATAAAAAAACAGACAACATCCCCCTCTAATCGCGGAGACCCTCCTCCGGGCCTTCCTCCCGGAACGCGAGAAGGTCGACCTCTTGGGCGATTATGAGGAATACTATAAAGATGTCATCGACGTTAGAGGACGTCTCATCGCCGGCCTCTGGTACTGGACGCAAGTTTGCCTTGCGATACCTAAATATCTTACACTTAGCGTTTACTGGAGGATTGCCATGCTTCAGAACTATCTGAAAATCGCCTTGAGACATATTCAAAAGCATAAAAGTTATTCCATCATCAATATCCTCGGACTGGCGTTGGGTATGGCTTGCTGCATCCTGATATTCCTGTGGGTACAGGATGAATTGAGTTTTGATACGTTCCATCAGAATAAAAACGATATCTATCGGGTTGTGGGTGATTGGGAGCGTAATAACTGGAAAGGCTTTGAGGGGACGCCAAGTCCTCTGGCACCGGCCATGACCGAGGAAATTCCCGAAATCGTCAAAGCGGTTCGTGTGGCTGAGCATTCACGCAAGGTGTTCAAGTACGGCGATAAGGTATTCTATGAGGAAAGGGGAATCATTGCCGATCCGGCCCTTTTCGACATATTCACGTTTCCGTTTCTCAAGGGTCATCCCACATTTACCCAGCCCCAGGACGTGGTGATCTCCGAGTCCATGGCTCAGAAATACTTCGGGAGCGAGGATCCCATAGGCAAGCATGTTGAAATCGATGGTCGATTGGCGACCATTACAGGTGTATTCGAGGATTGTCCAAAGAACTCTCACCTTCAATTCGATTTTGTGAGTTCCTTTGAGTTCATCGGCGATCTGTCGCGGTATGGAACCGGCTGGGGTTCGTTCAATTTTGTCACGTACGTCCTGGTTCAGCAAGATCGAGATGTGAAATTGCTGGGCGAGAAACTAACGGAACTTGCCATGAGGAAGGAATGTCCGCAGGTGACTGGCGGCGTTCATTTTCGACTGCAAGAATTATCCAAGGTGCATCTGGATGCGCGGGATTACCAGAGGACGGCCCATGTGTGGGGTAGTTCGAGTCAGGTGTATCTCTTTTCTATCATTGCCGTGCTTGTTTTGCTCATCGCCTGTGTCAACTTCATGAATCTTTCAACGGCCCGATCATCCATCCGGGCCAGGGAAATTGGCATGCGCAAGACGGTGGGCGCCAATCGTCACCAGATCGTCAAACAATTCTTCGGCGAATCACTTCTTCTCTCTGTCATTGCCGGACTCTTTGCCCTGGCGATGGTAGCCCTCTTGCTTCCGAACTTCAATAATCTTTCTGGGAAAAGGTTGTCACTTGAATTTTCCAATGTGAGAATCATCCTCGGTTATGTGATCATCGTTCTGATGACCGGTGTTGTTGCAGGGAGCTATCCGGCCTTGTTCCTTTCTTCATTCCGGCCTGTTGTAGTACTCAAAGAGGCCGTTCAGTCGGGAAGGAGAGGGGCAGCCTTCCGCCGTGTTCTCGTTGTTTTCCAGTTCACGCTTTCCATCCTGCTCATCATCGGGACGACCATCATCTACAGGCAGTTGCACTTTGTCCGTCACAAGGAACTGGGCTTCGATAAGGATAACATCGTTTTCATCCCTGTTAAAGAGAATCTGGGAGATAAGTATGAGACGGTGAAGTCCGAGTTATTACGAAATCCGGACATCCTGTCTATATCGGCGTCTTGGAATTATCTGACGAGCACATGGAGGAACTCTGGATGGAGGTGGGAGGGGAGAGACCCAGACCGGGACGAGCAAATTGACATAATCCTCTGCGGTGTGGATTTCGATTTTTTCGAAACGCTGGACCTCCAGATGGTTGAGGGCCGCTCGTTTTCAGAACGTTTTGCCGACGATGGCAATATGTTGAGTGTTATTTTTAATCAGTCGGCTATTCGTGAGATGGGCCTCGAGAATCCTGTCGGGAAATGGTTTATTCTGGATGACGATGAACATGCCAATATCGTCGGAGTGGTCAAAGATGTTCATTTTCAATCTCTTCGTCGCAAGATTCATCCCCGTGTCTTTTTTATTTATGATATGTCGAAAGCAACGCAGGAGGGAATCATACTGATTAAAATAAAGGGAAATAGGATACCTCAGGCACTCGCTGCGATCAAGGGTGTCTGGGAGGATTTTAATCTCATTTCCCCGTTCGAGTACCGATTTCTCGATGAAGCATACGATGAACTGTACCGAAAAGAACAACGCGTGGGAACCGTGCTGAACTATTTCACATCCTTGGCCATCATCATCTCCTGCCTGGGATTGTTCGGTCTGGCGTCATTCATGGCCGAACGCAGGACCAAGGAGATCGATATACGAAAAGTGTTGGGCGCTCCGGTTATGGGGATCGTGGTATTGCTGTCCAAAGAATTCACGCGATGGATTATCGTATCGAACCTGATTGCCTGGCCTGTCGGATATTTCGCCGGTAAGAAACTGCTCCAGACTTTTGCTTATAAGATTCACCTCGGCCCGGATATTTTTCTACTGTCGGGTCTGGTTGCGTTGTTCATGGCAGTGGTCACGGTTAGCTTTCAGGCTTTCAGAGTGGCCAGGTCAAATCCTGTGAACGCGCTGAAATATGAATGATGAATAAAATAGAAATAATGCTAAATAGGTATCCTTCGTTTCTATCGTTCTATAATCCAGCTTAAGAATCGTTGGAGGTTCGTCTCGGCTATTATTTACAGACAAGAGGAATCGATACTTTCGTCCTGAAAAAAATTCGATGGTAATCGGGCACATAAGCAAATTCCCTCATAATCCCAAGATACAAAACTTTAAAAATGTCTACTTCGCCGATGTGATGCCAGACTCTCCTTTTCCGTCATGACAGCTTCTATTAAAAGGACGATTTTTGGGTGAAATCCAAAATCATCCTTATCTTTCTGAAAAAATATTTTTGAAAAAAAGATAAAATTTCATATCTTATTTAACTTTGTTGTATGTTGAATGATGGATATTGACCGATAAATAGGCCATGATGGCTACGAATGAAGGAGAACGACTATGCCGTTTATTCCCACGACAGATGCAAATCGTAAAGAAATGCTCGAAGCAATCGGAGTCTCCGATTTTGAAGAGCTGCTGGAAGCCATTCCTCCCGAGGCCCGCTTTAAGGGTGAACTCGATCTACCCGAGCCCCTTTCCGAGTATGAAGTCACGAAATTGCTCCAGGAAATCGCTAGTCAGAACGAGCATACAGGCACGCATGCCTGTTTTCTTGGCGGAGGAGCCTACGACCATTTTATCCCGGCAGCGGTCGGGCATATCATATCCCGTTCCGAATTCTACACGGCGTACACACCGTACCAGCCGGAGGTAAGCCAGGGCAACCTTCAGGCTATATACGAATACCAAACGATGATTGCCAACCTGACGCGCATGGATGTGGCCAATGCCTCGATGTACGATGGAGCCTCGGCCCTGGCTGAGGCCGCTGTCCTGGCTCAGACCCATACCCGACGGGAGAAGGTGCTCGTCTCGAAATCAGTGCACCCCTTTTATCGCAAGGCCGTACACACATACTGTGCCAGGAGTGGCGTGTGCATGGAAGATGTCGAGATAGACGGCGGCATGACGGATTTGGAAAAGTTAAAATCGCTGGCCGACAATACCACGGCGGGCATCATGGTTCAGCATCCCAATTTCTTCGGTAACCTGGAAGAAGTCGAGGAGATCGAAAAAATTGCCCACGACGCCGGAGCACTGTTCATCGTATCGGTTGATCCTATTTCGCTGGGTGTGCTTAAACCTCCGGGAGAGTATGGTGCAGATGTGGCGACCGGAGAGGGGCAGGCACTGGGAAATCCCCTGTATTTTGGCGGGCCGTACGTCGGCATTTTTACGGTAAAAAAAGACATCATTCGGCGGCTTCCCGGACGGCTTGTGGGTGTCACCCAAGATACGGAAGGTCGCCGCGGTTTTGTCCTCACCCTCCAGACACGAGAACAGCATATTCGCCGGGAGAAAGCCACTTCCAATATCTGCACGAATGAGCAGCTTTGTGCTCTGGCATCTGCTGTCTACATGGCACTGATGGGCAAGCAGGGACTGCCAACAGTGGCCCAACTCTGCCTCCAGAAGGCCCATTATCTGGCCAAGAGACTCGCAGAAATCGAAGGAATCGAGCTGCTGTTCAATCGACCTTTTTTCAAGGAGTTTGCCATCACATGTCCGAAACCGCCGAAACAGATCATTGCCGAGATGCGGAATGAAAAGATATTCGCGGGTATCGATCTGGGCCGGTTTGATTACGGCATTGACAACGGCCTTCTGATTGCCGTGACCGAGAAACGGTCCAAAGAGGAGATGGATCGGTACGTGGATGTCTTAAGCGCGCTGGTTTCCTAAGCGGCCTCCTCGCGATCGCGAGTGTTCCGTAATCCAATTTTTTAAATCATCCGTATTCGTACCCCGTTGCCAGGCAGCGGGGTTTTTTTATATCTGTATCGAATGAATGAAAAGGGTCTGCGGTACAAAAATCCATTTGTCGAATTACGGTCATTCGGTGTGCTCGTGTCTCTTCAAAAAAGGAGCATAATAAGCGGCGCTCTTTTTAGGTTGCTTTTCAAATTCAGATTTGGTATGTTTTGATAGGAAAACAGGAGGAGGACTCGACCTTGGGTGCAAAAATTCTTTCAACGACACTGTATTCGGTACTGATGGTGGGTGTCATCGACATTTTTTTAGAGTGGTATCGAGGATTTCTGGTTAAAAGGGGTGTCAGTGGTCATTTTATTCAGCTGTTACGGAGACTCACGTTTGTGATCCTGGCATTCCTGTTCTGGCGGTCGATGGTCGATCAACTGAGTGTATCGGAATTTGCTTCCACACATTTTTATTTTGCCGTATTCATATACTGTTTTTATCGATTGATTTCCTCCTTTTTTCGAGGAAAGCATGAGCCTTCGTAGACTTTAGAAGGAATAATGAAATAGAGGATTTATAAAAGGGGTCGTGATGATGAAGATCCGAATCCATACGCTTCTGCTCTTCGGGATAGTCTTTTTCTTGTCCCAGTGTGCAAAGAAAGAGGAAGAAGAAGGCAAGCAAGATATCTTGATTCGTACGGAGCTGAACGAGGTTCAGGTCGATGTGCCCCACGTTTCATGGAAGACGTCTCTGGCCGTATTGTCCGCTCCGGGTAACCACATGCGTTCTGAGATGATTACCGATGATATCGTCAGACGACTTTCGGAGATTCAGGGGCTCAAGGTCGTACTGTTCTCGCCGGAATCGTGGGCGAACAGGGAGGATGGTAATGTCGATTTTCTGATGAAGGGTCAGATCACAGAAACGAAAAATCAAGCTCACATCGACTTGATCCTGGTGGATGTGGACGCTGACTCGAATGTGTGGTCGGGATCGTATGAAGAAGATATGAGTCTTTCTCCGAATTTCGGGAAGCTGGTGGCCAGGGAGGCTGCCCCTGCAATGGGGCTGACTGTCGATGCCGACGAGACAAGGGAGCCGGAATCCACGTCACCCGAGGCGTTGGAACATTACATGAATGGCAAATCGTATCTTTACGGAAACACGCGGGATGAAATAAACACGGCCGTAGCTTCTTTTAAAGAAGCTCTGAAGAGCGATTCCACGTACATACCGGCCTATGTGGGCCTGGCCGATTGTTACCTGAAGATCTACGAGCAACAATGGGATCGCAATCTGGTGTGGCTCCGCTTGGCACAAGATATCATTACCAAGGTACAGGCCATCGTGCCGAACCTGTCCGATGTGTCTCTTCGTTCAGCACAGATCGCCATGCATCGAGGCGATTATAAACAAGCAGAGACGGAGTTCCGAAGGACGATTCGATTGAATGCCAATCAATCCCAGGCATGGGCAGGTCTGGGGAAAATATTCATTCATTATGGACTCTACAGGCCCTGTCTCGACGTGTATGAGAGAGCCTTGGAACTAAATCCCTCCGATGAGATCGTTTCTCTTGGCAAGGCCATGATCTTGATAGGATTGCAGGAATACAGCACCGCTGAAGCAGAACTTCGCAGGATCATTCGTATCCATCCCGATAGAATGTATTTGCATTCCTTCCTGGCCCTCGCTCGTTACTATCAGGGTGACTTGGATCAGGCTACCATGGAATTACACCAGGGCTTCAGGGGCGAATCGTACCGTCCGTTTTCCCATGCGGTGATGGCCATGATCCATGCAAAACAGGGCAGGCTCGACGAGGCGCTCGGAGAAGTGGAACTGGAAGTAAAACCCTATGTGGGTAACAATGCCTCGCTGGCCACGGCCGTGGCAGCCGTCTACGTTTTACTGAACCGCAACGGCGAAGCCATTCAGTGGCTGGAGATGGCGATCTCCTGGGGGTACCAGGAATACCCATGGCTGGCATACGATCCTAACTTTGCGGGACTGAAGGGGGACGAGCGGTTTCATCAGATCCTGGAGGAATTGAAAAAGACCTGGGAAGAGAACATGGGACGGTACAATCCTGTCCAGTCATGATGAAGATATGACATATTCGTCATAACTCATTTTTTCCTTGATTTGATAGCAAGAATCTGTTATTATAAAAAAGAGTTGCATATAAAGATCGAATGAAATATATTGAAGATAGCGTGATTTAGTACACGTCTCGTCTGTCCGTTATGCAAGGGATACGGGAAGTCGATTCAAGCGTAAAACATCGATATCGCCATGGGTGAAGATAAACCGACATATCAGACGTTCAGGCTTTATCTGCGTCAGCCATTGAGACTCTATTTTCAGAACTATATTCGGTTAGTTCGAGAGGAACGATTTCATGGCCGGTTATCCGTCAATTTTTTAATCTGGTCTCTTTTAGCCACAGCCAACCTGATCGATACTCTCGTTACGTATTATGTTTTTGCCAATGGCGGCGTGGAAGTGAATCCTGCCATGGCCTTCCTCTGTACAAAATTTGGCAATATCAGTCTGGCCTTCTACAAGGGGATATTACTGGGTGTTCTCTTGATTCTCTTGCCGCTGATCAAAGGATTCTATCAAAAACTGCTGGCTTTCACGACGGTCGTTTATGTTATTCTTGTATTTTCCCACATGCTTCGATTCTGAATATATCTCGGCAATAGGTTAAAATCCAAACTATCAGAAGCATTTAATTTTTCATACATCCAGATAACAAAAAGGGTAGGCCAAATGTACAAACAGCCTACCCTTTTTTTAAGCGTTTACTCTATCGTTATTCTTGTGGATGAATGACGACAGTGATGCGACGGTTTTTACGCCTTCCCTCTTCTGTTTCATTGGAAGCGATGGGATTCGATTCGCCGTACCCAATGGCTTTAATACGGGAGGCATCGATCTCCGCCGATGCGATGAGATAATCCTGAACCGCGTTGGCTCGTTCGGTGGAAAGCTTCAGGTTCGTCTTATCCCCGCCTCGGGAGTCGGTGTGTCCTTCGATGGAAATATTGTATTCGGGGTATTCATCGATGGCTTTCATGACTTTGGCGAGTAGTCCGAAGTACTGGGACTCGATGGTGGCCTTTCCCACGGGAAATGTCAGACCATAAAGCTGAATGATGACTTTATCGCCTTCTCTGAGTATTAGAGCTTCTCCAGGACTGAAGGTTTTTTCGACCCGATCGAATTTTTCTTTTCGCAACTGTTGCTGTTCCATGAGCTCGGTGAGCGAGGCTTCTCTGGACTTGAGGTCACCCAGTTGAGACTCCATCTGCGTCACTTGTTGGGTGAGGGTGGCGATTTGTTCCTGCTTGTCGGCGAGATCCTGCTCCTGAGATGCGACCATTCTTTTCAGGTCTCGAATCTTTTCAACGATGGCTTGAACCGGTGGATCGAAACCCTTGTGAAATTGGGCGTTGATGTCGAATTCGCTGGCAATTTTCTGTATGGGTTTTTCAGCGTCCAGGAGTACCGATTCCATGGTCCGATCTTCTGATTTCATGATATCCAGCTGTTGAGCAAGATATACGGCATGATTGGCCTGGTATTTTGCTTCCTGAGCCTGTTGACGGGCCTCGTCTGTGTCGTACCTGTTTTCCACGAGCTGTTTTTCGGCCCGAGCAATCAAGTTGGTCGCCTTGTCGAATGTGAGGGGTGCCTTCTTTTTTATGTCTCTTTCCCGGGTGTTCAGGAGCGTTTTGGTTTCGTCCAGGTAATTGGCTTTGATCGATTCGAGCTCGACTTGACGGTAGAGCTGTTCGGCCTTGGCCGCCTTGGATTCGGCATCCTTGAGGTCGCCTTTTTCCAGAGTTTTCGAGGCATCGGTGAGGATTTCTTCGACCCTTTGCCATTCTTCATTACGGAATTGAGGCGCTTCGGCAGCTAATGCGTCGCTGCGGGCACTGATGCACTCGGCAAAGTGAATTTTAGCCAGCCGGGTCGTCTCTACCGATTTTAAGAAATACGTCGTGGCCGCGCTGATTCGTTTCCGTATACCGTCCAGATTTTTCCCTTTTTTGTAGTCGTCATCGGCCTCCTGGTAGTTTTTAAGGCCGGAGCTGAATTGAGAAGGAGAAAAAATATCCGCCTGTACGTCTTTGGCCTGATTCATGGCTTCTTCTACTTCCTTGAAGAGTGCGGCTCTTGGATCCTGGAAGTAAGATGAGTTGGGACGGGCCAGAAGTGTCGCACAAATCATGGACGTCAGAAGAAGAAGGGGGACGAATCCCTTTTTGAAAACGGAAATTTGTTTTTTCATGGTGGCACCTCCTGGGATTATGTATATGTTATCGGGTGGGAATGTTAAGGTAAAAAAGGCACCTAAAAGGTGCCTTTGGCGTTATCATTATTTTGTTCCAATTTTCTCGAGTGCTCCACTTCGGATACACCGGGTACAGACAGTAATTCGCCGAGGTGTTCCATTGATCATAAGACGTACATTCTGCAGATTGGGCAGCCATCGTCTCTTGGAGACGTTATGGGCATGACTGATTTTATTGCCCACCATCGGACTTTTGCCGCAAATATCGCATTTCTTTGCCATTTTTTTCCTCAGTATTCAACCTTCACGATAATCGATATCTTATTTTAGTGTATCATTATACAAAATATTGTAAAAAAAATCAAGCACGAAATATACTGACGTCGATAAAAACCGCTCATACTCGCAAAACGGGTTGTATCTTGGGTGTAAGAATCGTATATTTTTTTACTTTGAATATACGAGGCATCGAAATTGAGGGGATTTCCGTCCTGGCCCCCATGGCAGGTGTGGCTGATAACGCGTTTCGACTGATGGCCAAAGAGGGCGGAGCGTCCCTGGTTTTTACCGAACTTATCAGTGCCGATGGTTTGGTAAGAAACAACACCAAGACCATGCGTTTGATGAGTTTTCTACCCAAGGAAAGGCCTATCGGGGTCCAGATTTTTGGCAAAGATCCTGTCGTGCTTGCCGAGGCCGCCAGGGTCGTGGAAGGGATGGAGCCCGATTTTATCGACCTGAATTTTGGATGTCCGGCCAAGAAAGTGGTCCGCGGAGGATCGGGTGCTGCCCTGTTGAAGGATCTTCCTCGGATGAAATCCATCGCTAGGGCCGTTGTGGATGCTACTTCGATGCCGGTCAGCGCGAAGATTCGGAGTGGATGGGACGCAGACTCGATTGTAGCCGTGGAGGCAGCAAAAATATTGGAAGATGCGGGTGTGTGCTGGATTACTGTGCATGCCAGGACAAAAACCAAGGGATTCCGAAGTCATGCCGACTGGCAAATCATACAGGATGTGAAGGCGTCGGTGGCTATACCCGTGATCGGTAACGGTGATGTCGTGTCACCTGAAGATGCAAAACAGATGATGGAAGAGTCCGGCTGCAATCTGGTGATGATCGGTCGAGGAGCATTAGGCAAGCCCTGGATTTTTT
>CAZTKR010000094.1:0-12792 GCA_964614115.1 uncultured bacterium
CGTTTCCGATAATGATGACCGGTCTACAATTCAATACGACACGAACGATTATAATCTTTAATGATCATAGACAATCATCCTGCTAAAAATATAACGATGTACGTTCTCGATCCTGCATACGAAACACGACGCATGGAGATTCCTGAGCATTTGGCGCCTCCGGTCGCCCATTCATACCATTTCTATTTATCGCCTTACTTCAGGACACGCTTCAATCGCTTGAACAACCCCGATCCGACCATCCTGTCTGCCATGCTCAGTACATTCTGGATCACGACGATAATATCTTCCTCGCCCGCCCAGTGCTTTTGAACAATGTCCGCATCGATGTTGTTGATGATAGCGTTGAGAGCATAGGCTGTGAGAACGATGTCGTCGAGATACCCGGTAGGCCCCAGGATCAATTCCGGAACAAGATCGACTGGAGAAATGAAGTATGCGATCACGGCCGCCAGTTTGGCCTTTTCTTTCATCGGCACATCCGGATCGGCAGTAAGACGAATCAGAAGATGAAAAAGGTCGGGAGCCAATAGCAGCCACTTCGTCCATCGGTAAGATCGGTTTTCCTCCTTTTCCGACCAGTCCTTAATCTTCCGGCGAAGTTTGTGATAAAAATCTTTTTCTCTCTCTTCCATGTCTAACAAGGTCCAATCTCGGCGTCACAAATTCTACAATCGATCCCACAAAACTCTAATTACTCCCTCCATATTCCCCAGCTCCATCACCACCTCCCTGTTCTCCACGTCCCTTTTTGTCCTGACTTGAAATGTCATTTCCATCTCTTCATTGTCTTTCTGAAGCCAATACGAACGGTCTTGTACCTGGATTTGGAATTTTCGAAGAATTTCTTTCATCCGATCCTCGGCGCCTTCGATATGCTCACTCCGCACGCCCACACGGATAATTCGATAAACAGTCGGAGATATCCAGTCCTCCAGTTTCTCGAATACCAGGAGGATGAGAAGTCCGATGGCCGCGGAAATACCAGCCAGAACAAGATGTCCACTCCCTATCATCACGCCCAGGGCCGCCGTAAACCAGATGCAGGCTGCCGTGGTCAAACCCCGGACGATATCTCCGATGCGCAGGATGGTACCCGCACCCAGAAATCCAATGCCTGTTACGATTCCGGCAGCGATACGCCCTGGATCCATCCAGACATTCGCAGTAGTGCTCAGCCGGGGCCATCGGGGGGAGAGAAGCTCCGGTATCATCATGATCATCGTTGCTCCCAGACAGACAAGGATGTGTGTTCTAAGACCTGCGGGCCGTCCGTGGAACTCCCGTTCAAGACCGATCAATCCTCCCAGAAAAACGGCAAGAAAAAGCCTGACTAGAATTCCCCAGGGAACAGCGGCAGTTAAATCGGACATGATTTCGCCTTTCACCATTTAGGCATGATATGACTTTTCTGATGGTTTGTTCATCCCGTACAAACTTAGGCAATTCAAGAGTGCCAGTCAAGAAAAATCTGCAGCCCATGTATCCGGCTTCATGAATACGCGATGAGGTTGACGATGTGGAGAGATCGATGATAGGAAGTGAGCAATACGACAGTTTGACTCTGACCGTATTGGAATTATTTCGATTGCTCTTCTGTATCCAACCGCTTGTCGAAACGGGTTTCACCCATAAATTCACGAAGGATAGAATAGGAGGGCACCGTGTAGAGCGGAATGGGTGCAAAGTACGAGAGCACCTGAAGCAGCCTCTGAGCTTCCGGAAAACTGGGATGGTCCTGAGGCACGGCCCGTAGTACGGATTCCCCCTTCACCCTTAAGACACAAAGCTCATAGACGAGAGACGAATTGAACACCTCATTGCATTTTTGCAGCAAAGGAGCGACTTCTTTTTTGTCTTTGTGAACGACCGATGGCCAGAACATGATGGTATCGGCCACAGAGATACCCCTGAGATAATGGTTCCGAATCAGTCGCCGGATCAATCCGATATCGCCGGCATCCACGCGACAGTGACGGGTGATTCTCAACGGAGTCAGGGCGTCGACATAGATGTGCAATCGCCTGCTCTTGGGAATCTTCCGACCAATGCGATGGAAAAGGTCATACCCTCCCTCGATGAGAATGGGCTGATGGCGCTCCAGGATCTTCGTGGGACCGGGAATCCGTTTCTTTTGCCGGGGATCGTACTGGGGGACTTGCACTTTCTGGCCCGCCAGGAGGTTATCGACGACATGATTCAAATGCGAGGCATCCACGACCTTGGAATAGGCAGATTCAAAGTCATCGGTCGTATCATCGATGGCACTTTCCGTATCCAGCACATAGTCGTCCAGGGAAAGCACGACCGGCTTCATGCCGTTGACACGTAGATGAATTTCCAATCGCCGGGTCAGAGTCGCCCTGCCCGAAGCCGATGGTCCCACAACGAGAACAATTCGGAGTCTCTTGCGCTTTCGTAACAGGGTATCCGCAATTCGCAGGATCTTCTTCTCGTGCAATCCCTCGGCAATCTGAACCATATCCAAGGCATACCCGTTCCTCACGGTATCGTTCACGGCAGAGACATCCTGAATATCAAGAGTTCGCTTCCAGCGCGCATACTCGCCGTGGACTCGAAACAGCTTATTCTGCTTCACGACGGGAGTGAATTGACGAATTTCCTGGGATTCGGGAGAACGCAGAAAAAACCCGGGTCGCTTACGCAGGATGTCGAACGTTTTCACGTATCTTGCCGAATGAAAGGGTGGATATCCCAGATATTCCTCCACCTCTCCGCATCGATACAACGTGATTTTCGATTGATCCTGATTTTCCAAAGGATACGGGGGGCGTTCATCCTGTTCTTTGAAATAGACAAGAGCCTGATTCCGAAGAAGATTGATCGGTTCGATGGGTTCGTCGTTCTGGATAATTTCTTCCATCTGGGCTCGTAGCTTCTTTAGCATCCGTCGACTGACACGCATGCCGCCAAGCAACTCGACACAAATCCCGTTGAAGGTCGTATAGCCGATAATCAGCTTCTGCTGTGGATAGAGTTCGTGGAATGCACGAAACAGCACGAGACTGAGAGTTTGCTGATAGGATTGCAGTCCTTCTCGTGACTGCAGGGGTACCCACTCGATGAAACAATCCTCTTCGACTGCCTCCCGCAGATTGAAGATCCGGTTATTCAGCTTAGCCAGGACGATGGTCTCCGGATTGGGCAGACGGATGTACTCGAGTATCTCAAGAAGCGTAATCCCTTTCAGGAATACGGACTCTTCGCTCCCGATAAAACGTGCCGTGAACGTGTTTTCCTTCGATCGAATTAACATATTCTGCAGAATATCCTGTTGAAATTTACATAAGATAGCTATTTTCCCCGTTTTGCACAAGTTCTTTTTTATTGACAAAAATTTAAGAATTTGTTAATTTAACTTCGACTTGTTCAAAAATATACCAGCCATGCATCAAAGAACGAAAAAAAATCCGGAATTACTTAGCTTTATTGGGGCAGGCCGAGCAGGACAGGCCCTGTGCCTACTCTTTTACCGTCACGGATATTCCATCGCCTCTATCATCGACATCGATATCGAAAAAGCACGGCACTGTCAAGCAAAGTGCCATGCCCGGATGAGCTCCAATGATATTCAGGACATCGATCCCGAGACATCCGTTCTCTTTATCGCCGTACCCGATGACCAGATAAAATACGTGGGCCGGGCCCTGGCCAAAGCGGCGTCATTGCAGAAGAACGCATTGGTGGTCCATACGTCCGGACTGTTGCCTTCAGACGTCCTGTCCCCTATTCGCTCACGGGGAACGGCCGTATGCTCCTTCCACCCGTGTTATACGTTTACCGAAGATTTTAACGGCGAATGGAACGATGCAGCCATCGCTCTGGAGGGCAATCCCCAGGATTGCAACCGTCTGGCCAGCCTGGCCCGGAGCATCGGAGCCAAGCCGTTCATCCTGTCCAAGGCCGATAAAACACTCTACCATGCCGGATGTACGATGGCTTCCAATTATCTTGTCTCATTGATGGCCATCGTTCAGAACCTGCTCCCCAAGGACCTACAGAGCAAAGGCATGGAACATCTATCTCCTCTGATTACAGCAACTCTGCACAATATGGAACAACACGGTATTGAAAATGCATTAACAGGTCCCATCCAGCGGGGAGATATTCAAACCGTCAAAAAGCACCTGATTGCTCTAAAAGCCGTCGATCCGGATTTCATCGATTCGTATATCGACTTGGGGAGAGTGGCCCTCCACATCGCCAGGCGACGTGGCTTGCCGGAAGAAAAATGCCGGGCACTGGAAGCCCTTTTCGAAGAATTCAGAAGGAACGCAGGTTGACAGGCCGGACCAATTACCACCTCCACACGGAGCGTTGTCACTATACATCGGGACTGCGAAAACATCTTGGAGACTTCTATCCCTACGATGATATTTTACGGATGGCCTGTTCCCTCAAGATACCCTTTTGCCTTGGATCCGATGCCCACAAGCCCCAGGAAGTCGGTGCTGATTTCGACAGGGCCATGGCGCTTCTGAAAAAAACCGGGTATAGCAAAATCTCGCGCCCCAAAGGCACCATCTGGACGTTTGTACCCAATCCGTGAGGATGAACCGATGACACCTTTTGCTACAGGAAAACTACCGCCCGACACACTGGCGGAACTTCTGCAAAAAATCGACTGTCAGGATACACGCGTGACCATCGGTCCTAAGGTCGGAGAGGACGCGGCTGTTCTCGACATGGGAGACCGGTATCTCGTCGCAACGACAGACCCCATCACATTCACGGAAACACGCCTGGGCTGGTACGGCGTGAACATCAACGCCAACGATGTGGCCGTAAAAGGAGCTGAACCGCGGTGGTTCATGGCCACTCTCCTGCTTCCCGAGGGGAAATCCGATAAAGCCCTCGTTAAAGATATATTCGACGATATCCTGGCGTCCTGTCGCTGTTTGGGCGTGACTCTCATCGGAGGTCATACAGAAATCACGTCGAGAGTCGACCAACCGATCTTAATCGGTCAGATGTTGGGTGAAGTCGGTAAAGATCACCTCGTGACGATGGAACGGGTAACTGCGGGCGATACCGTGCTTCTTACCCAGGGCATAGCCATAGAAGGCACGGCCATCCTGGCCTTGGAAAAAGGGGAAGAACTGTCCTCACGGATCGATACCGGTCTGATTGATCGAGCCAAAAAATTTCACGATGACCCTGGAATCTCGGTCGTCAAGGCGGCTCTCACTGCATCCAGAGCAGCCCACGTTCGCGGCATGCACGATCCTACAGAAGGCGGAATAGCCACGGCCTTATGGGAACTCGGTCAGGCAGCACAATGCGGGTTGCGCATCGATGGCAATTCCATTCCCGTCTTTCCAGAGACCCGGGCCTTCTGCGACGTCCTCGGCATAGATCCGTGGGGATTGATCTCCTCAGGTGCCCTGCTCATCGTCGTGGATGCTCAGCATGTGGATGTCGTTCATCGGGACCTGGGTTCAGTCGACATACCCTGCCAGTCCATCGGTAAAATCGTACCCAAGGAAGAAGGGCTGACCATCCGTCGTGGGGAGGTGTATGAACCCCTGGAGCCCTTCGAGAGAGACGAACTGGTAAAAATACTATAATTGATCCTGCCGGTTAGATGACATTCATTTCTGACGAATCATTTTTTATGTGTTCGAAAAGAAGTGTTCATGTGTACAACTCTCATCACTTGCATGTTGGACTCTTCGAATCTCGTTTTTGATCCTACTCATATAAAAATTTAATATTTAATAAATTAGATACGATCGTCGTGCATGAAAAAAGGGTTTGTATCGTCCTGTTTTAATGGCACGAAGCTTGCAGTGGATTTTTACAGTTTAATTGGCGAAAGAAAGGATCATACGAATGCGGAAGAAACCGGCTGAAACAACCTACCAATCAAACGTTTTTATCGCTCCCGAGGGTTTTCTGGATCAATGCTGTCTCCCGTTCATTCAAAGTCATGATGTCAGTATCATAAGGGTCCGTACGTTGTCCGACGGGCCGATGATTCAAACGATCCGACTGCATCCAGATCGCAGTTTCAGTGGATCGCCTCTACCCAAGGAAACCCCATGCAATTCCTGAGAACACGCCGCCAGCACGCATTCATCATGGCTGGCATATTCGTTCTCTGTGCATGTGTTTGGATGAGTCTTCGCGCTCTGAATCATCCGAATCTTACACCCGTACGAAGTTATGGCGGCAAACTACCCAACGACGTGCAGACTGTCCTGGACCGAATGAGCACCAACCTTATGCGAGCACATCATATTGTCACAGCACAATCCGACCGGCTCATCGTTGCCTCAGACCAACAGGCTCTTCAGACATACAGCTTCAATTTCCAAGCCATCTGGAATAACAACTCTCCAGTCATCACCGGCGTCCGCGCTTTTCATTTTGAATACCGTGACAGATGGGGAAATCTTCTGACACGGGCGGAAAATCGTCTTTCGGATGTGGAAACCGTGGCCTATACCATGCGTTTGGAAGTCGAGAACAAGGAGATTATGATATTCTCCAGAATACAAATCCCCTTCAATCGTGGGGAACACCCCCATCATGGATAGGGTGTGAACTCGCATCCCACCGTTATGGGATAATCGGAAGGACACAGCGATACAAAAAAGGTACTCCTTTGGGGGAGTACCTTTTTTAATATTCAGGTTGGATTTCGAACTTACTTTTTCGAAGCCGACTCTTTGATGAGATGCCTGGCGATCACTTCCCGTTGAATCTCGCTCGTCCCCTCATAAATTTCCGTGATCTTCGAATCCCTCAGGATTTTTTGAGCGGGACAGTCGAGAGTCACCCCCTGACTCCCACAAATGGATACGGCTTTCTCCGCCACATCCACGGCAACCTTTGAGGCAAAGAGTTTGGTCATGGCCGATCCTTTGGCAAAGTCCTTTTCCCCGGTATCGATCATTCGAGCGACCATATACGTAAGCGTACGGGCGGCTTCGATCTGAGTGGCCATATCTGCCAGCACGGCCTGTACGCTCTGGTAGCTGGAGATAGCTTGGCCACCACGCATATGGGTTCGACTGAACTCAACCGCATAATCCAGAGCGCCCTGAGCGATTCCCACGGCCTGGGAGGCGACGCCCGGGCGGGCCCGATCAAAAGTCCGGATGGCAACGATGAAGCCCATTCCCTCCTTACCGAGAATGTTCTCCTGGGGAATACGACAATCTTCGAACACGAGTTCACAGGTGGTCGATCCCCGGATACCCAGCTTCTCGTATTTTTTGCCGTAGGAAAATCCTGGCGTTCCATCCTCGACGATAAAAATAGAAGCTCCCCTGCTCCCCTTCGTCGGATTGGTGGATGCCGTGATCGTATAGAACTTGGCCTTTGCACCGTTGGTGATAAAAATCTTCGTGCCGTTCAGGACGTAGCAATCCCCGTCCTTCTTGGCCGTCGTCTTGATATTTCCCGCGTCCGATCCGGCCTCGGATTCGGTATTGCCAAAAGCACCTAAGTATTTTCCCGCAGCCAAATCTGGCAAATACTTTTTCTTTTGCTCATCGTTTCCCGCCAGGAGTAAAGGGAAAACACCCAGGGCCGTGCCTGCCAGTCCCAGAGATATACCACCACAGGCTCTGGATAGCTCCTCCGTGGCTATGACCAGCCCCATCACCCCCATTCCGAGGCCCCCATACTCCTTATCGATATAAATCCGGAAGAAATCCTTCTCAGCCAGGATATTCATGATCTCCCAAGGAAAATCCTCAGAAGCATCGTACTTGGCGGCAATGGGCTTAATATATGTTTCAGCGATCTCACGAGCAAGATCACGAATCTTTATTTCTTGCTCAGTAAGGAAATGATTCATCCCTCACCTCCTTCTAAACAACGCGTTGCCTATCCCTCATCCCGGGATTCCATTCGGCGAATAGCATTCAGAGCCGCCTGCTGTTCCGCGCTCTTCTTGCTGTACCCTTTTCCGTGTCCCAGGACTTGACCGTTGATGTGCACCTCTACTGTAAATTCTTTTTTATGATCGGGACCGGTTTCTTTAAGAACCTTATATTCAGGACTCGTTTTCCCATCGGCTTGCACATGTTCAAGAAGCCAACTTTTGTAATTATGGTGGAACTTGTTGTCCAGGAGTCTGTCTATATCATTCAGCATTTGCCAGCTCAAGAATTGACGGACTTTATCCAGACCTCCATCCAGATACATGGCTCCCAACAGCGCCTCATAAGCATCCGATAAAATTGAATGCCGATTCCTCCCTCCCGACTGCTCCTCGCCACTACCTAACAATAGGTATTGCCCCAGTTGGATTTGCTTGGCCATCTCCGCCAAAATTTTCCGACTCACGATGTACGATTTCGCCTTCGTCAATTCCCCTTCACTCCAATCGGGAAATCGGCGATATAACTCATCCGTGACGATGAGACCTAAAACAGCATCGCCCAAGAATTCCAACCGTTCGTTCGAGATTCGACATGTCGCATCGTTGTTCTGGAAGGATCGATGGGTCAGGGCATGCCGAACATGTGTCTCATCACGAAAATGATAAGAGATTGTGTGATAAAGGGAATCCAACGACGTGGTTTCCCTTTTATCAGCTCCCGTCCTCTTATGAGAAAAGGAAAATAAAAATTTACGTAAACAATTTTTAAACGCCATAGGCGCCTTTATGATTCCACTACCCCTGAAATTTTTTCAAACATAAACAGACGTTATGACCACCGAAACCGAAGGAATTCGAAATGGCCACGTCAACCGCCATTTCACGAGCCGTATTGGGTACGTAATCCAAATCACAGTTCGGATCAGGAACTTCATAATTGATAGTCGGCGGAACGATTCCCTCCTTTATCGTGTACAGGGATCCTATGACTTCAACAGCTCCCGACGCTCCCAATAAATGACCGATCATCGATTTATTGGAACTTATCCAAAGTTTCTTTGCACGGTCCTTAAAAACATGCTTGACTGCCAACGTTTCTATCTTATCGTTATGAGGCGTCGAAGTACCATGGGCGTTGATATAATCGACATCCTCGTAAGAAACCTCTGAATCCTGCAGCGCCATTTCCATGGCCTGGACGGCACCCTTGCCCTCAGGATGCGGCGCTGTGATATGGTGTGCATCCCCTGAAAAACCGTAACCTGCCAGCTCTGCGTAGATCTTTGCCCCACGTTTGAGTGCATGCGAGAGTTCTTCCAGAACGACAATACCCGCTCCTTCACCGACTATAAAACCATCCCGCTCGGCATCGAAGGGACGGCTTGCGTGAGCAGGATCGTCGTTTCTGGATGAGAGTGCCCTCATGCTCCCGAATCCAGCGATGGCCAGCTCTGTAACGACACTCTCAGTACCGCCGGCAATCATCACGTCCGCATCTCCCCTCTCCACGTGCATGAATGCTACACCGATGCCGTGCGCACCCGAAGCACACGCTGAAACTGTGCTGTAATTTGGTCCCATGAATCCGTACTTGATGGAAAGATGGCCTGGTGTGATATCGGGTATCATCATCGGGATAAAGAATGGACTCACACGACGAGGGCCTTTCTCGAAGAGCTTTCGTTGTTCATCCTGGTAAACAATCATGCCCCCGATTCCCGAGCTGATAACCACGCCGATACGGCTCGGGTCTTCATTCTCTGGATTCAGTCCTGAGTCTCGAACAGCCTCCTCACCGGCAACCATCCCGTAATGCGTAAACGGGTCCATCCGCCTTGCTACCTTGGGATCGATGAATTTTGTCACATCGAAATCCTTGACCTCGGCAGCGATCTTTATATCATAGTCTTCCGTATCGAATCGTGTGATGCGGGAAACCCCGTTCTTTCCGTCTTTGAGGGATTCCCAATAAGAAGGGCCATCGTTGCCGATAGGTGTCACTGCACCAACCCCTGTGACAACAACCCTGCGTTGTCGCATACATCTGCCTCCTGTTGTCGTGGAAGTCCTGTCCTGCATCAACAGAACAGGACTTTCACCTTCCGTTGATTACTTTTCCGACAATCTTTTTTCCAAGTAATCCATGGCGGACTGTACTGTGGTCAACTTCTCAGCGTCTTCGTCCGGAATCTCGATGTCGAACTCTTCCTCGAAAGCCATGACCAATTCCACAGTATCCAGAGAATCGGCCCCAAGATCGTCGATAAAAGAAGCTTCCGAAGTCACTTCATTGGGATCGACACCCAATCGATCTACGATAATCTCTTTGAATTTTTCTTTGTCGACCATTCTCTCACCTCCTTTTCATCTCTGCTGTTGAATACTTTGATCTATCATGCCATTAACAAACCACCATCTACATGAATCACTTGACCCGTTATATAATCGGCTTCAGAGGATGCCAAGAAAGCGACAACGCGAGCGACATCCTCAGGTTTTCCGGGACGCTTTGCCGGTATACTTACAAGATAGTTGGATTTCACCTCTTCCGGGAGATCGACGGTCATAGCCGTCTCGATATAACCGGGTGCAACGGCATTCACTTGAATATTCCGCGACGCCGCCTCTTTGGCAACACTCCTGGTAAAACCGATGAGTCCCGCCTTTGAAGCCGCATAATTCGATTGACCCGCATTTCCCATGATGCCGACGACCGACGTGATATTGATGATTTTACCCGAGCGTTGCTTCATCATGCCTCTCAGGACCTTCTGAGAGCAAAGAAATGCACCCTTTAAATTGACGTTCAGGACCGAATCCCATTCTTCTTCATTCATCCTTATGAGAAGGATGTCTCGAGTAACACCCGCATTGTTTACGAGGACATCGATCTTTCCGAACGCTCGAATGGCTTGTTTCATCAGCCTCGCAACTTCATCCTGATTCGTAACATCTACTTTAACAGCGATAGCGTGAACGCCAAGTCTCTCGGCTTCACGCGCACAATCCTCCGCACCGGATAAATCTACGTCGGAGACAACCACATCACTGCCTCTCATCGCCAATTCCAGCACAATGGCACGTCCTATCCCCCGTGCACCGCCAGTCACGACAGCCGATTTTCCCTCAAGATTTCCCATTCGATCCCTCCCTCCTTACTCCCAATCCCTCGATACTCAGAATGCCTCCAGCTCTTCTATGGTTCCACACTGCAAGACTTCTACTTCTTTGTCGATCCGCTTCACAAGCCCTGAAAGGACTTTTCCCGCACCTACTTCGATAAACCGAGTCGTGCCATCCTTGATCATGTTCTGAATCGTCTCTACCCAACGTACGGGATGCGTCAATTGATGATGAAGGAGACTCCGGATCTCACTGGCATTCGACACAGGAAGGGCCGTCACATTCGCAAACACGGGAATGGTTACCATGCGAATACCCGCCTCGTCCAATTTCTGGCCGAAATCTTCCACGGCACTGGCCATCAACGGCGAGTGGAAGGCTCCGCTCACCGGGAGCTCGATGACACGTTTGGCCCCCTTGGTCTTGGCCAGTTCCATGGCTGCCTTTACGCCCGATACCGAACCAGAGATAACCACCTGTTGAGGTGAGTTGTAGTTGGCGGGCTGAACGATTCCGCTCTCCTGTGATTCGATACATAAACCCATGACTACTTCGGCTTCGAGTCCGATGATAGCAGCCATGCTCCCGGGTTTGGAATTGCCAGCCTCCTGCATGAGTTTCGCCCGCTCTTTGACCAATGTTAAGCCATTCTCGAATGAAAACCCTTCCCCATACGCCAATGCGGAAAACTCTCCCAGACTGTGGCCTGCCGCTGCATCGGCTCTCACCCCTTTTTCGTTTAAAAAATGGGCGATGACGAGGCTGTGCACATAAAGCGCGGGTTGGGTGTATTGTGTCTGCTTTAATGTTTCTTCAGGTCCGTTGAAGCAAATCGATGCGAGATCAAATCCAAGAATATCTCCTGCACGTTCATAGGTCGATTTGGCCCACTGAGAGTGATGGTAAAAATCCTTGCCCATGCCAACAATTTGCGAGCCCTGCCCTGGAAAGAGAAAACCTATCTTCTGCACGCGTTCTCCGTCGTTTAAAATTGTACCATACAAGATCCCCAAGTGAATCCACCACCGAAGGCGACCAGTAAACAAAGACACCCATCCTTCACGTAGCCCTCTCTGTTTGCCTGATCCAGTGCGAGAGGTATGGAGGCTGCCGATGTGTTCCCGTATTCTTGAATATTGACGAACACCTTCTCTTTGGGAATCTTCAGTCTCTTAGCGATGGCGTCGATAATCCGAACGTTTGCCTGATGTGTGATGAGCAAATCGATATCTTCCGGCTCATGTCCCGATTCTTTAAGGCTGTGTAGTGCTGCATCGGCCATGGAACGAACGGCATGCTTGAATACCTCACGGCCCTTCATCTTGATGAAATGAAGGCGTTGGTCCACACTCTCGTGACTGGGGGGTATCGTCGCCCCACCGGCCGACATGTAGAGAAGGTCTCCTAAGCGACCATCGCTTTTAATGTATGTGGATAGTATTCCTTTTTTCCCATCGGACGGACCGACGACCACAGCGCCGGCACCGTCGCCGAACAATACACAGGTCGTACGATCCTCCCAGTCGGTGAAACGTGTAAGTACCTCCGAACCGAGAACAAGTATATGCTTTCCTTTTCCACTGGATATGATACCGTCAGCCAGCGTGAGCCCATACAAGAAACCAGAACATGCAGCCGACAAATCGAACGCGGCCGCATTCACGGCTCCTAATTTTGCCTGAAGCCGGCACGCCGTGGAAGGGAAAGGGGAATCCCCAGTGACGGTGCCGATGATGATAGCATCCAATTCTTTTACCGAAATACCCGCTTCCTTCAACGCCCGCTGAGCTGCTATTAATGCCATATCAGAATTC
>CAZTKR010000095.1:0-12738 GCA_964614115.1 uncultured bacterium
TTCCGCTCTCTCGTAGTAGTAGGTGATGCGATGATACGGTTGATCCTTTCCATATTCATTCGGCTGTAAACCGTATCGTGTTCGTATCCTGTTTTCGATGAGACGCGCGAATCCCTCCTTCCACTCTTGCCATACCATGTATTCAAAATCGATCTGTGTTAAGCCGCGTTTCAGTCGGATTCTGTATTCATTGACGCCCTCATGGTCGTTCCTGGATAACGCATCCAAGAAGGACGTATAATTCGATACGAAGACAGAATCCTCATACGGGAACGGATGGTTTAACTCCCAGGAATAATCGTTATTCTCGGCGGCAATTCGAGCGATTTCCATCGTTTCCTTCAGCCGCAACTCGCAGGTGTGATACTGACCACAATGGATAAATTCGTGGAATATCATGATGATACCGTCTATGGAATCGAAGATATCCCTGGAAACGATGCACGCGGGCTTCCCATCATAGCATGACAGAGGAAACGAGGCCCTGATCCCCTTGGGCATGGGAAAAGGCACGGGTTCTTTTCTCTGAAACCGGTACTCTTTGTTGGACGTGTCGACATCGAAGATGTACAAATGATCCTCTTCCACGACGGCCACAGGATGAAACACGCCGAGGAAGGGGTGAATGTCTTTGATTTCTCCCTGAATCTCCATCACTCTGTGCATGGCTGAATCGACTTGCGAAATGACGGCCTGATCGGTCGCCTGCTTCGAAAGACAGACATGTTGCATACCCGTATAGAGCATCAGAAAGAGCATGTATCGGAGTGCCTTCATGATCATATCATCTCCGTTCTGTCAAGTATGGTAATCCCGCTCATCTTGCGTTCTCCAGCATAGCGGATGAAAACAGCCTCTACAGTGCCGGAGTGTTGAAGCGATCCCCTTTCTTTTTTCCCTTTTGGATGATTCGTACCGTATGTCATGATTCATTCACCCGAAGATTCATTCGAAAGTAATCATGCACGACATTAGGATCATTAGCATAAACTCGATCCTACTCCTTCAGGATGAGTTTATCGATGTCGCCAAAACTATCGTAAGAGGATGTAATCACCCGTTCGCCCGGTTCCAATCCCTCCAGGATCGTAAAAACCTGGGGATTGTACATCCCCACACGGATGTTACGTTTCGTGGCGAATCCGCCCGACTCATCCACGACATAAACCCACTGGCCCCCAGTTTTTTGGTACCAGCCTCCCCGGGCCAAAAGAATTTCCTCAGAAAGGTCGCCCAATTCCAGCCGGATATGGCATGTCTGGCCCCGCCGAATACCCTCTGCTTCCTCGTTTACGAAATACAAATCGACCTCGAATCGGTTGTTGCTGACTTCGGGGTAGATCGTTCGAATAATGAGTCGATGGGACTGACCGGCAAAATCAAACGTGCCGTACCGTCCGACCTCGACGCGAGGCAGGTAATGCTCATCGATAGCGGCTCGGATTCTGAATCCCTCGAGCACATCGATCTGACCCACGACCTGACCCACAGATTTGATTTCCCCGATCTCCGCCGTCAGGGAGGTCAGATGACCGTCGATGGGTGCCCGGAGGGTTAAATTCTCCTGCTTTTGCTGGACGATTTCCAGGTTTGACCTCATCTGGTCCAGGGCTGTTTCCAGTTGCCTTATCTGGCTCAAACGGAACAGGGAATCCTGTCTCTGAGATTCTAAAACGAGGTCCCGCCGTTTAACAGAATACTCGTATTGATCCCTTCTCTGCTCGTATTCCTCCTGACTAATAAGATTGGCGTTGATGAGTTTCTGTGACCGCTCATACTCTCTTTTTTGGATGAGAATATCATAGTCCAACACGTTCAATTGACTCCGAAGGCTTAAGCTATTCTGTTCCATCTGAAGTCTGGCAATCCGGAGATCATTACTCGCCCGGTTCACATTGGCCTCATTGTTTAAAATCGTCAGCAATAGATTGGTATTCGACAATCCGATAATTTTATCACCTTTTTTCACCTGCGTCCCGGCTTCTACGTACTTCATTTCAACCCTTCCGCCTTCCACGGCGGCAAGGAATTGCGTTGTAATAGGCATTACCGTCCCTGTAACAGGGATGAATTCTTGAAACTCCCCTCTCCTGACTTCGGAGATCGTAATTTTTTCCACCTCTACATTCAGCTTCGAGCTTCTATCACCAAATATGAACGAGTATAAAACTATGGCGAAGAACAGTGTTGGGATGGCTATCGTGGCGATCTTTTTCGGCGTCCATCTTTTCTTCTCGATTTTTCGATCCATCATGCTTCTCCTCGATTTATATCCCAATAACACGCTAGTTACGCATTCATCATCCTATTAATCAAAAAGCATACCATTATTGTTTTTAATAGATTTAGCATGATATTAATGATTGGAATCCATAAAAAAGTGTACGCTGACGACACAAAGAGTGTACGTTTTCGTACACTATCATGAAAAAACAGAAGAATGATCGCATTTTTCCAGGGTCAAAACGATGTTGACAACCGAGGCAAGATTTTTGCTTTTACATCAATGTGTGTCCATTATTTTGTTGATGTTTATTCACATGATTATTATCTTAGGCTATGGTCAAGGCGAAAGGTAAAATACTCATCGTCGATGACGACGAAGACGTCCTGCAGGCAGCCCGTCTGTTCCTGAAGCAGCACATCAGTGTGGTGCATTCGGAAAAGAATCCGGAAATGATACCTGCCTTGCTCCAGCATGAAAACTACGACGTCATCCTGCTGGACATGAATTTTACACAGGACGTGACTAGTGGCAAGGAAGGTTTTCACTGGTTGGATAAAATCCTCGAAATCGATCCATCGGCCGTAGTGGTATTGATCACGGCCTACGGCGATGTGGAAATGGCCGTCAAGGCTATCAAAGAAGGTGCCATGGACTTTGTGCTCAAACCATGGCAGAACGAGAAACTCTTGGCTACCATTTCTGCTGCCATGAACCTGCGGCAATCCAGACTTGAGGTAAACAATCTCCGGTCCAGACAAAAACAACTCAGCGCCGACCTGGACCAGCCTTTCCATGATTTTATCGGTAAGAGTCCGGCCATGGAAGAGGTCTTTACCACCATCCAAAAAGTCGGCAGGACCGATGCCAATGTCCTGATCCTCGGAGAGAACGGCACTGGAAAAGAGATGGTTGCCCGGGAGCTTCACCGGCAGTCGTCCCGTGCCAACGAAGTCTTCATCAGTGTGGACATGGGTGCCTTGAGCGAAACGTTGTTTGAGAGTGAACTTTTCGGTCATGTTAGGGGTGCCTTCACGGATGCCAAGGAGGATCGCGCGGGCAGGTTTGAGATCGCCTCAGGTGGAACGTTGTTTTTAGATGAGATCGGCAATCTTCCCATGACGCTCCAGGCAAAACTGCTCACCGTCCTCGAAAACAGGGAAGTCATCCGTCTTGGCTCCAACAAGCCCATCCCCATCGACATACGCCTTATCTGCGCAACAAACAGGCCCATTCTCGACCTGGTGGCCGAAGAAAAATTCAGACAAGACCTCCTGTACCGGATAAACACGGTCGAGATTTGCCTTCCTCCGCTACGGGAACGTATCGAAGACGTCCCGATATTAATAGACCATTTTTTAAAAATATACTGTAAGAAGTATGGGGTGCCCGTCAAACGCATCTCACCGTCCACATTAAAAAAATTGGAAAAGTACCACTGGCCCGGCAATGTACGAGAATTGCAGCATGCCATTGAGCGGGCCATCATCATGAGCGATGGTACCATTCTCCAGCCAACGGATATTTTTCTTCCATCCCGCGGAAAGCCGGAAGACGGCCTGATATTCGAAAAATACAACCTGGAAGAAATCGAAAAGACAGTGATACGGAAAACCATCGAAAAACACAACGGCAACATCAGCAAAGCTGCCGAGGAATTGGGACTCACAAGAGCGTCCCTGTATCGTCGAGTGGAAAAGTATGACCTTTAAAAATTTTCGCTTTGTATGCACGTTGCGCGTGCTGTTACTCTGTGCGCTGGCCCTCGCATTTTTCCTGATCCTATTTCGGAGCTCTCAATCGATGCTCGCCGTCTTCATCGGCATCCTCATCGTTCAACAGACCATCTCCCTCATACGGTACGTCGAGAAAACCAACCGAGATTTAAGTCGATTCGTGTCGGCCATCAAATACGAGGACGTCAGTCAGTCGTTCAATAGCAAAGGAAGAGGCGCCTCGTTCGATCAATTGAACATGGCCTTTTCGGATGTGGCCAAGGAAATTGGCAAAGCACGCTCAGAAAAAGAAGAGCAGTATCGATACCTGCAAACCGTGATACAGCATGTCGGCGTGGGGTTAATATCGTTTCAACAGGACGGCGAGATCGAGCTGATAAACACGGCTGCGAAAAAATTGATTCATGCGCCTCAGATAAAAAATATCCGCTCTCTCAAGTCTTTCAGCCAGCCCTTGGTCGATACCATGTTCCGTCTGAGATCGGGCGAACGTGCCCTGATCAAAGTCGATAAGCAACAGACTCAGCTTCAATTAGCCCTCAATGCGACCGAATTTGTCATGCGCGGGAAAAAATTTACCCTCGTTTCCATCCAAAACATCGAAAGCGAACTGGAACGGGAGCGAATGGCCCGGGAACTCGAAATCGCCCATCAAGTGCAGATGAGCTTGCTACCCAAAGACAGTCCCATCATACCGGGTTATGATATCGCGGGCAGTTGTATTCCAGCAGAAGAGGTGGGCGGGGATTACTACGATTTTATCCACCTCGACAATGGGAATCTGGGTATCGCCGTGGCCGATGTGTCGGGGAAAGGCATGGCAGCGGCGATCTACATGACCCTGACCAAAGGTGTGATCCAAAGCCAGTCCGATGAAATGGCCTCCCCAAAAGAGGTGCTGATTAAAATCAACACGCTCATTTATCAGTCCATAGAACGCAAGGCATTTGTCAGCATGTTCTACACGATTTTGAACCCGGATCGAAGACGGCTTATCTGTTCCCGGGCCGGCCACAATCCGGCCATCCTGTTTCGCAATGGTGACAGCGGTTGCACGTTGATCGAGCCCAAAGGAATCGCACTGGGTTTGGAAAAAGGCGATGTGTTTTCCAGCGTCATCCGTGAGCAGGAGATCGATCTGCAAAAGGGCGATTTGCTCGTATTTCATACCGACGGATTTACCGAAGCCATGAATAAGCATCATGTCGAATACGGAGAGAAACGCCTGGTGGAAATCATCCGGGATAACATGGACAAAGATTCCAGGACGTTGATCGAAGCCGTAAACCACGATGTACGGCAGTTCATAGAAGCCTATCCCCAGCATGACGACATGACCATGGTGTCTGTAAGAGTCAACTGACATGATTTATAAACATTTTCGTTTCTCATGTACGATTCGAATCCTCCTGCTGGCCGCCACGATGTTTTTCTTCTTCTATCTCATCTTTCGTACGTCCCTATACGCCGTCACGTCCATTACCGGGCTGTTTATCCTGATCCAAATTGTCTCGCTTATTCTGTACGTTGAAAAAACCAACCGGGATTTAAGACGTTTTCTCGAGGCCATCAAATTCGAAGACTTTTCCCAGACGTTTACGATTTCGGGACTCGGCACATCGTTCAGCGAATTAAAACAAGCCTTCAACGATGTGCTTCAAAAATTTTATCAGACCCGGGCCGAAAAGGAAGAGCATTACCGATATCTCCAGACCGTTGTTCAGCACATCGGGATCGGCTTGATCTCCTACCAGCAGAACGGAAAGGTGGAGCTCATCAACAACGCTGCAAAAAAATTACTCCGAATCCCCCGTCTTCAAAACATCCATTCTTTGGAATCGTTCAGCAAAGAATTGGTGGATTCGCTTCTCCAGATTCGACCGAGTCAGAAAGCCCTGGTCAAGGTGGAAGATAACGATGAAGTCCTCCACTTGGCCCTGTATGCCACCGAGTTCCGTCTGCGGCAACAAAAATACACGATGGTCTCGGTACAGAACATCCAGAGCGAACTCGAAGAAAAAGAGATGGAAGCCTGGCAAAACCTGATCCGTGTTCTGACACATGAAATCATGAACTCGGTCACGCCCATTGCCTCATTGGCGTCCACGGCCAACGACCTGTTGATGCAAATTCCCGAGGATCGGGAAGACTCGAAAAAGACCCCTCTCACAGCCATCGACGATGTCTCCAGCGCCGTCCAAACCATAGAAAGACGCAGTCAGGGTCTGCTGCGGTTCGTGGATTCTTACAGGAAACTGACCCGTTTACCCAAGCCCAATTTTCAAATATTTCCCATCTCGGAACTCTTCGAGCGTGTCCAGCAGTTGATGCAATCGCAGATCTCGGAACGGGGCATCGACTTTCAAACACGGGTAGATCCCGAGAGCCTCGAGCTGACGGCCGATCCCGAAATGATCGAACAGGTGTTGATCAACCTGCTGATGAATGCCATCCAGGCGTCGGCAAGGAAACATAAACCCCGCATTCGCCTGACGGCCAGTATGGACGACAGGGGGCGAACCGTCATTCGCGTGACCGATAACGGTCCGGGAATCACGGACGAAGCTATGGAGAAAATATTTATACCGTTTTTTACGACGAAAAAGGAAGGCTCAGGCATCGGTCTGAGTCTGGCCCGCCAGATCATCCGCCTGCATCGCGGTTCCATAAGCGTGCAGTCCAAGCCCCATGTGGAGACGGTGTTTACGTTGAGGTTTTAAAAGGCTGTAGATAGGCTTTGTGTGACGTACTACCGACAAACGATATGGATTTGCTTCCGAATGAACTTTGGCCTTGAGCCATCGGGAAATGAAATGACGACAGCATCCCCCTCCAGCATCCCCCCTTCCACACGCTGAATCATCTCTTGATGGAGCAGGGGAAGAGCGTACGTCTCTCCTGCCAGCCCTTCGCATTCCACAATCAGCGCAGTTCCCTCTCTGTTCAGAGAAATAATCTTGAGACCTTTGTTCCTGTCCCCCACTCTTGAATCCACCTGGGGAGGCAAGATATCCACGGTCGGTTCCATTAGAATGTGGATTTGCGTCGTCTCACTCTCCATTTGAATAAAGAACGTGGGCTGGATGACCTGAGGGGATTCGGCGACATTGAAGTCGATCTCATTCCCACTCGAACGAACGGAGTGAATTTCCGTTCCGACGATAAATGCAGGGGCCAATTCGATGGTATAACCGTCCGAGCGTTCGGCATGGATGTCGATGATACATTCTTTCTGATTCCGACGCGTATGGAATGAAAATACAGCCTTGCCGATCCGATAGTTATCGATGACGACCTCCTGCCAGTCCGCCGGAAAATGGGGAGCGAAGACAACTTTCTTTTCCATCGCATCGCCTTCCAGGCCGAGCAATCCTCGAACCAACGGCAGAACCGTGCCTGCCGTGGAAAATCCCTGGTGAGACACCGATTCCTGAGGCCACGTATACAGATCCCCAGAGAAAACCTCCCCCACCGTTCCCAGCTGATGCTGGAATACATGCCGAATCGTGGCCATCAGAGTGGCGTATCCCTGGAGCAGAAAGTGATGTTTGTACTGAGCCGTGGCCACCCAGCCGTTCAGGAAGGGCCACACGGCACCGTAATTGTAATTCAGGGGCTGATAGAAGGGACTCGTGTTGGAAATCGAACGCACGCCCCAATCCGTGGTCAGCTCGGATGAGCCCAGTCTCTCCAAGGTGTGCCTGCTCCGTTCCGGATCGCCCAGCTCCCACATCATTCCCACAGCACTCCAGGGCGAGAATTCCTTCACATGCTCCCCATTCTCGTCGAAGGCATACGAATAGAACCGGGAATCCTCATCCCAGAACTTGGACTTGAACGATTTCATCGCTTTCCCGGCATGCTTCTTCACTCTCTCCGCGTAGGATGTCTCGCCTGCCATCATGGCAAGACGATGCATGGCTTGCGTGGCCCGTGTCCATACAGCGCCGATATAGATATCCGTTACGATCTCGTCGGTAAGCTGACCGTATTCCAATGCCCCAAGCCCGGCCAGAGTGTTGTCCATCAGGCCGTCACCGTTACCATCCGTGGACAAGGACCATTCGTACGCCTTTTGTATCGTCGTCCAATGGCGTCTCACGAAATCCACATCATCGCTCATCCTGACGTAATCTTCAACAGCCACGACGAAATACGGCGACGTGTCCCCGTGTATGTAGCCGTAGGGGTAGTCCCCGAACCAGTCGATATACCCGGCCGCTTGAGAAATCTCATGGGCCATCTTACCGTCTTCCCGCTGGAATTTTATCATGAATTCCAGAGCTTGTTTGACAGCACTGTAATTGCCGATACTGTTCAGGCTCAAAGCGTTGATGTACGTATCTCCGCCGAAAAACCATCCAAAACCGGGCCGTCCACCGGTACTCGAAGCGCCCAAACCGGCAACCAGTCCTGTACCCAAATCTGGATTGTCCACGATAAGATTGTCGTACGCCACCTTGGCCCATTCGAGACTCCGGTTGATCTGAGGATCGGGTGTTCTTATCCGAAGCGTGCGCTCTCGAAGCGCTCGATAATGATCCACCGTTTTTTGATAATACGACCGGGCATTTGCCAGTAATTCCTGATAGATAGAAACGATCTCCTGACGCTGGCCCCTTCCTGCTGCCATGACAATGGGGATGAATTTACCCACCACGGAATCCGGGTCGTCAATGGAAATCCTGAACTTATTAGGCACATCGGAGAGCATATGGGCCGGTGTGTACGAGACACCCTCCGCGGCCGGTGATCCCAGCACACCGTGATGCTTTCGCGTGGATTCTGAAATGATATAGGCATTTATATTGTCATCCCAGAAAGCATACTGACCCCCCATGCCCGCCGGCCACATCGGCTGCAGCACGGGAATAAAGCTGCAAACAATATCCAGGGGCTCCGTGGCTGCCACGTCCAGAAGAATAAGACTGCCGGGTAGTCGAATCGGCGTGATGTAGTGGGCCTTGACAGTAAACGACTGGTAGGTGAACGTCAGAGTCGTCACCGCCGGGGTTACCTGGACAGACCGGACGATATCCGCCCCTCGAACCGGCCGAATCGAACTCTTCAACAGGAAGGAAAACTCAAAATTTCGGAATAACTTGAGGGGATACGCCCACGCCTCGAAGGAACCGCTCTCGTACCCTAAAACCGCGAATTTACGCCCGACCTTGTCGAAGGGCGTGCCGGGCTGAGCCAGACGCTCTAGTTTCAGGTCACCCTTCTCCAAAGGAAATACATCGATCAGACCATGCTGAGCGATCAATTCGATCTGCATGCAGAGGACGAATCCCAAGAATACAAATCCGATAATACACTTACCCACGTCGATTTCCTCATTTCGCTGATGATGCGATGATTTCTGAAACGGGCAAAAGGGTTATTCCTTCCCCAGCGTCGCCTTCATCAAAACCACGGTATACGGGTTCCAGGTTGATAGATTAAAATAAATCGTGATGGAATCGGACGTGGCCCTGGCTAGATGCCCGTACTGGTATGGCCCGTATTCACCGCCCCACTCGTTCTCCCTGCCACGATCGTGCACGCTGTCCACCCTCGCCGTTTCCCAGCTCACATGCATAAAATGGCCGTAACCCTCATCATTCCATGGATTAAAAACAACCTGGACGTCCGACCACGGGCCCCAAGGACGATCCGCCGTCCTCAAGTTGATGCCCCGAGGATTGTCGTTGTTGTACAGCATAATCCATTTGCCGAAGGTTTGATTATACGTGACGGACAACTCTCCAACCCCCGACTGATCGAAAAGGGGCATCGCATCGCCCTCGTTGGAACTCCACCGCGGCGTTCCCGAGTTATTGCATCCGATGAAATAACGAACCTGGGACGGATTTTCGATATCATCCGCCCGCTGAAAAGCCAGATATACGTGGCTTTTACGATACGCACCCGATCCGAAAATCACCAGACCTTCTCCCTCTGCTTCTGGAAATCCCTGCCAGTCCGGCAGGTCAATTGTTTCGATGGATACATTAATGAAATGATGGGACGAAAAATCCGCGATATATGTAAACGTAAAACCGTCATCGTCGGATCGGGCCAGAACCGTCCGGGTCAGGATTTGCAGCGCCGTACTCCAATCCGTGGCAAAATAGATGTACATTCTCCCCCCCAGGCTCACCCCTTCCACGGGCACCTCGTAACCGCCACGCCGGACTCCGGGGATGACGACGGCCTTGTAGGTGCCGTTGGGCTTTTGGATAAAATCAAGACCGATACCGTCTTCGGGATTCGTGTCCGTTGTGTATGCGATGGCGTCATCGTTTGGGTCGTCGCCCCCGAAACTGTCGCCGAACAACACAAATGTTCGACCGCCGTGCGTAAAGGGCACACCCAGGTCCGTGGCAATCAAACCGTATCGCGTGGCCGTCCGATTCAGCGTGAATTCCTGTCTCTCGTTGTCAAAATCACCCACGAGCTGATGGATTTTCCGGGCGCGTGACATAACGATGACTCTCTCTGATTGTTCGATGTTCCTTTCGGGCTCTTTCGGATTCGAGCATGCCAGGGTTAACAGGAGACCCAGCAACACGATGAACCCAGATGCTGTTTTTAATCCATTCATGGCTGTCCGTCGCTTAGTTTGGGATTCTTTGTATTCAACATCACGTCTAATATCGCCATACGGTGAGTATCCCTCCCATCAAGGTCAGGGATAAAAAATAATACCCGTTATGAATAAAAAACACACGAATCGGGTGCTTTTCTATAAACAAACGGCTCAAGCTAAAAGGGAAGGCAAGACCCAACCATACCCAAAATCCACATTCCACCCCTTCTACAAACGTGATGGCGTAGACGAATCGGATGGCGTTAGCCAGGATAAAACTGAGGATGAGTCCTGCGATGTAGTGCACGAACAGAATCTGGAGAAAACGCCTGTAAATGTCGCCAAGCCGGTTCTTCTCAGATTGACTCGAAGGCACGAAGCATTTTCGGAAAAGTAGACCGTACCACAGACCAGCCAGGAACGCAAACAATCCCGTGGCTATCAGAATCGCATCGATGTACAATCCAAAGAACATAGCAGAAGCCCTCCCGTCATGGGAGTGATTTTATTTGATATATTCGTGTCGTTCATTATGTTTTTACTTCTTGAACAACTGATCGAGTTTGTTCCGGGCCTCATCGGCTTTTGACGATTTCGACCTGCGCGGAGAATCGCTCGGTTTAAAATAGTCGCAGAAATTGGCGGCCGCCTTATCACGCACCCATTCCGCCTCGGTCTCCCGGCATTGATGATAGGCACTCTCATCGTAAAACCGGCAATGAAAACAACAGTGCAGAGGGCTGCCGCATTTCGGGCATAGTTCCTGTCGGCCGACCTTTTCCTTGACCTCGATCTCCAAACCACAATGATGGCAGAACATGATCACTCCACCTTATCTTTTCAAATCGATACTTCCGTCATGACTGTCATGACCAGCCAATATCGCTAACATATTATCTTTCTGTGTGAAGGAACCGATCTTCTTTCCAGATTTTATTGATCTGCTCCTGGATGAGATAAACGGAAATCAACAATAATGCCCAGAATGACCGGACATGACCTCTTGTTTTTTCATCCTTTATTTCATCCATATCCCCCTCCCTCTTTCTATTTCTTATTACGACAGGCTAATATGAATCATGAATTCCATTCAAAACCGACTGACATCCATCAACATCCGGGCAATCATTCCGGCCCAGATATACGTCTTATGATACCCGGCCCATGGATGGTCGGGACTGTAGAACTCATAAAAATCATGATCCTTCTTTAACTGAGCGATCATGTTCGATGCCACGCGTTGGACCAGTTCCTTAGCCTGTTCCGTATACCCGTACTGAATCAAACCGTCGACGATCAGGGCATTCCATTCCACCCAGACCGGACCGTTCCAGTAACCCTTGGGATTGTAGTAGGGATCGTCGGCTGCCAGAGTGGGAATGCCATACAGGCGCCAGAACTTGTTGGGATTAGTGAGTTTTTGTACCAGAGCGGCCGCCCGCTCCCGGCTGGCAACACCGGCCCACATCGGCAGAAAACCGATGATTTCTTCGCGCTTCAAATCGTCGGGTTCTTCATACGTGAAGTCGTTATCTCTCCTTTCAACATGAAAGTAAAAGCCCCGTTCCTCATCCCACATGGCCTCGTTTATCTTATCGGCCCTCGCCTGGGCCCTTCTCGTCCATGCTTCCGCTTCCTCTGAAAGGCCCAGCGTCCCGGCCATGTCCGCCAGAGCCCTGGCTTCTTTCACCAGCATGGCATTCAGGTCCACTCCTTCCAGGTGAGTCGGCCAGGCCACCTCATCCCATACGGCCACCCACGCATCCCGCACCGATTCCAGCACGGCATGCCCGCCCCACTCGCACAGACCATCACCGTCCTTGTCCCGACGAGCGATATAATAATCGTAAAATCGCTTGCTGGACGCGTACATATCCCGGAGAAACGTCGTATCGCCGGTGATCTTATAGATTTCCCAGTTCTGCCATGCGTACCAGGGAGCCGACGAGGTCACCTCGCCGTTTGTCTCGATAGTTTCATCCAAATACGGCCCCGTCCGGTAGTTGATGTACCCATCGTCGTACTGCCGTTCCAGATACACGCGCTGCGAGTTCATCGCACTGACGGGATCCATATGCGCATACGCCAGCATCGTCAGGCTCTCGTGAAACACCTGTCCTCCATGCCCCCATCCCCACGTGGGTTCTCGGGAGAATACATAGTAATTATAACCGCATTTTCCCTCGGGCGGAAGCATCACCTGACGC
>CAZTKR010000096.1:0-12727 GCA_964614115.1 uncultured bacterium
TCATCGTTCTGTAGTCTTGTTCCAGATTGCCCTCAACGCGAATATAGATAAGATGTTCCTTATCAAAGCCCAAATGCTTTGTTTTCATGAACCGGGTCTGGTTGTAGATGACCGTCGTGCCGATGATGAGCATGATGGACAGAGCGAACTGGATAACGACCAGGATTTTTCTGAGCAGCCCACCCCTGGCATTGGCCAGTCCCTTATCCCGCAGGACGCGTATCGGCCGAAAACCCGATAGAAAAAGTGCCGGATAGATACCTGCCAGTACTCCGGCCAGAAGCGTTATTCCCGCAATCCCGGCCAGAAATACAATGTTTCCGAAGTAGCGGGTCTGGAGCGGTCTTTCTGTCAGCGCTCGAAACGTGGGTAAAAAGGCCTCTGCAAGAAGAATGGCCACAAAAAGGGAAAAAACAGTAATCAGCATCGATTCCCCAAAAAATTGTTTCATCAACTGATTCCTCTGGGCACCGACTACTTTCCGAAGTCCGACTTCTCTTGCCCGCCGTGCCGAACGTGCCGTGGTTAGGTTCATGAAATTGATACACGCGATGACCAGGACGAACAGCGCGATGATGACAAACGTCCGGATCTGATCTCCGCTTCCCCACAGCTTGAGATAAATATCTTTGAGCGGGTATACAAATGGTTCTACAATCGTATCGGGGTCCATCCGGCGAACCCGATCCTTGATTTTCTCGTTGAAGACGTCGTATGAAACACCATCGGCCAGTTCCACGTAGGTACGGAATGCCATGTTGTACCACGTATCGATGTAATTCTCCCGATACCATTCCCTGGACAGTTGGATGGGCACCCACACGTCGAAACGAATCGTCGAATTCCGAGGGATGTCTTTCATGACGCCCACGACACGCATATCGTATCGATTATCCAGAGTCACGATCTTTCCGACAGGATCACTATCACCAAAAAACTTAGATGCAGTCTTCTCGGACATCACCACGACGTGGGGATCGGAAAACGCATCTTGCGGATTGCCCTTTGTGAAAGGAAACGTAAACAGCTCAAACACAGACGCATCGGCCATCTGGACGTTTTCTTTAAATTTTTTCTCGCCAAAGGCCATCAGTGTTTCACGCTGGCCGTTGGTGAGCCGGACGGCATTCACCACTTCGGGATACTCGGCTTTTAAGGCCGGGCCCAGTGCAGGAACCGAACCACTGCCTTCAAAAAGTTCGCTGCCGTACTGCTCCCTGGAGCGGATGAGATACAGAGAATCGGACTTCTCGTGGAACGTGTCGAAACTCATCTCGTACTGTGCCCAGCATAGGATGAGAATACACATGGCGATGCCCAGAGCCAGGCCGAGAACGTTGATGATCGAGTACCCTTTTTGTTTCAGGATGTTTCTCAAGGCAATTTTAAAATAATTACGAAACATGAGATGACTCCAGTACATTGAATTGTTCACGAACGACGGCACGGTGACGATGATTTGAAACCAGTACCAGCATCTCGCTGAAAAAAGACCGTTTCCCTTGGCTTTTTCTCGATATACTTCCTCGAAATCCGCGATCATCGAATCCGGATGGGAATGGTTTAATAACCTGGAAAGCAATCGTTTTGCCAGCCAAGGTGATTTGATGTGCTTTCCTTTCATGATCTCTCTAACGCATGATGTTCTGAATCTGCATGACTGGGCTTTCTAATTTATTAACATGATTTCCGACAGTAAGGGGATACATCCATTTCCCGAATGCAGACGTCTGAATTTCTTGATCTTGCACGTTCATGTCGTTCTTTCTGAGGACAGGTCGGGTATATCATCCCAGAATGCGGCATACACCTTCTGGATTTCCCTCAATCGCTCCAGCCCTGCCTCTGTGATCCTGTAGTATCGTTTAGCCTTACCCCCTCTCTCTGGTGTCGGATTGGCCAGGTAAGACGTTAAGCACCCTTTGGCTTCCAAGCGATCCAGAGGCACGTACACGGACCCGATGGACCAGTACTTACCCGTCATTTCCGACAGGTGCTTGCGGATAATCACGCCATAGGTCTCCTCCTTCATCTTCCATATCGTCAGCAGAACCAGTTCTTCGGGACGGGAAAGGTATTTCATGGTCTTTATTCCTTCCACTTGTTATTTCTACGATATAGAAGATATTGATCAAAAAATAATTTCTATATCATAGAAATTATACACCTAAAGAAACCGTCCTTGCAGACGGCTTCTTTATACAGATCCCATAGTAGATGCTCATATATGTAAACGTAAATCGCTGGAAAAAGTTACACGAATTTAAACATGAAATTTCTCTTTGATGTTCTCCGTTATGATCTTCCCATCGAACAGATGTACCGTCCTCTGGGCATATTCGGCGTATGCCGGCGAGTGGGTGACCATGACGACGGTCGTCCCTGTCCCGTGCAGCTCCATCAAGATTTTCATGACTTCCTCTCCGTGAGCCGAGTCCAGGTTACCCGTCGGCTCGTCGGCCAGGATGAGTTTTGGATGGGCTACCACAGCCCTTGCCACGGCCACACGCTGCTGCTGCCCCCCTGAAAGCTGCTGGGGAAAGTGGTTCCGCCGGTGCATAATCGCCATCTGTTCCAGTACTTCTTCCACGCGCCTTTTACGGTCAGGGCCCGAAACACCCAGATACAGGAGAGGAAGCTCTACGTTCTCAAACACCGTCAGCTCGTCGATGAGGTTGAAGCTCTGGAACACGAAGCCGATGTTGGATTTACGCATGTTGGCCCTCTGACGTTCGCCGTACTTGGACACTTCCTCGCCCAGAAAATAATACTCCCCGGCGGTCGGATTGTCCAGCATGCCCATGACGTTGAGTAGTGTCGACTTTCCGCAGCCCGAGGGCCCCATGATGGAAACAAACTCACCTTCGTCCACGTCGAAGTTGACGTTGTTCAACGCCGTGGTCTCGACCTCTTCGGTGGTGTAGACCTTCGTCAAATCTTTTGTCCGAATCATGAAATTCTCCCCTTTCGTTATCATCCATTCAATCCTTTAAACGGGAAGCCGATGATTCTGTTGCGTTTCATCTGAAATACATGGATCGCTGATGTCGGCGCATATAACAGAATCATGTCTTATGGATTATTTTTCTATCCGGTTACACCCTCGGAGGATTCGGAATCGAACGGATGATGTCGATTCAGAGGTTTAGCAAACACTCCAATTCTTGTAAGTTATACGTCTTATTATACGTTAAGCAATGCTGGAAAGTTGTATTATTTCTTGCGAAATAGGACGGACTCATCCGTCGAGTTCGATGTTCTGTTCCGTATCAAACGCCGGAAATCCGGATGACGATTGATGGAGATTGCTCTGCTGATACTCCTACTCGTAACGTAATGCATCGACCGGGTTGGACTGTGCCGCTCGAATCGCCTGATAACTGACGGTCAGCCAGGCAATCAGGAGGGCGGCCAGACCCGACAGAAGAAAAATATCGAGTCCGATTCGAGTGCGAAAGGCATACATGGACAGCATTTTCTGCATCATAAAATAGGCTGCAGGCCAGGCGATGATGTTCGCCACGACAACCCATTTCGTGAATTCCTTGGACAACATCAGCAGCACGCCCATAGCCGATGCGCCCATCACCTTGCGTATGCCGATTTCTTTGGTCTTCTGCTCTGCCATGAACGAGGCCAGGCCCATCAGCCCGAGACAGGAGATGAGGATGGCCAACACAGTAAAGTAGCCCGTGATCCTGCCGATCCTCTGCTCGGTCGAATAATTCTGACGCATCATCGTATCGCTGAAAAATCGGATATTCGTGGGATAATCGGGATCGAACCGTTCACAAACATCCTGTATAAACGCTAGGGTCTCTGACATGTTTTGAGGGCGAATGCGAATGAACATGAGGTTCGACCAGGTAGTACTCATCCGGAGCACAAAAGGCCTTATCTCATGATACAGTGGCTGGAAATGAAAATTTTTTACCACACCGATAATGTGCCCTTCATTGCGGAAGGCGGACAGACGCTTTCCGACGGGTGAATCCATCCCCATGAGCTTCACGGCTTCTTCGTTGACGATGTACGCCCCGTCAACATCGGTGGTATGGTCTCTGGAAAACGACCTGCCTTCCAGCATTTCCATCCCAAACGTCTCGATGTAATCGTAGTCCACGACGTCCCAGTGAAAACTCACGGATTCCTGGGGATTCTTTCCGTCCCAATCCACCGCGCTGACCGAGGACCCGATATTCGCCGGATGCTGTGCACTCTTGGTGACGCTTAAAACGTTGGGATTCCTCAACAATTCATTCTTCACGGATTCGTAATTGTTCTTGATACCGTCATAGATGGATACATTCAGCAGGTTTTCCTTGTCAAAGCCCAGCTCCTTATGCCGCATGAAATCCAACTGCCTGTAAAGGCCGACCGTGCCGATCATCAACAAGATTGAGAGGGTGAACTGGATGATGACCAGCGCTCTCCGGAATGAAACACCCTTCACGCCCGATCGAAAAATACCCCTCAGAACAAGCACAGGCTGGAACGAGGACAGGAACAACGCCGGATAGCTTCCAGATAAGATTCCAGTCAAGAGGGCGATAGCGATGAATCCCGCCATGACCACGGGATCGAGGAGAAGCCTCAGAGAAAGCTGTTTATCGATCAAACCGTTGAATGTGGGGAGCAGTATCGCAACAATCAGGACGGCAAAAAACAACGTGATAAAAGACAGCAACAGGGATTCTCCGAAAAACTGTTTGATCAAATCCGCCTTCCGTGCCCCTACCACCTTTCGCATGCCTACCTCACCGGCCCGGGTGGTCGCTTTGGCCGTACTCAAATTCATGAAGTTGATACAGGCAATCATCAGTACAAAGAGTGCGATGATGGAAAAAATCAGGAGAGTCTGGATGAGACCGCCTCCGTCCGGAGAATAGAGATGGAACTTTGTCAGGGGATGGAGGAAGAACTCTTCTTTGCTCGTATCTCGTGGATGGTGCTTCTGAACGATACCGGTCATTTTTTCCGCCACTTGGGAGAGATTGGCATTATCATGGAGTACAACAAACGTTGCCAGGGGATTGCCGCCCCAGTGCGTGGGCAATTTGAATTCCGGAGGGAACATCAACGTGAAGGGTGCCACACAATCGAACTGGAGGGACGACTGGGCGGGAATATTCTCCAGCACGCCGGTGACAACCAGATCGATCTGATTGTTCACTGTGATTACCTTCCCCATCGGGTCTTCGGCGCCAAAATACCGCCGTCCCGTCTCCTGGGTGATGACGATGGATAATTTATCGGAAAAGGCCGTCTTGGGATCACCCTTCACAAACGGGAATGAGAGCATATCGAAAAAAGAGGGATCGGTCAGTACCGCCCTGTTGTCGGAAAACACCTTCTCGCCGTGTTTGAGCAGGATGCCGCCCTCGACTTGAATGCGAACCGCCTCCTCGATCTCGGGGCATTCCTCCTTCAAGACATCGGCCAGGGGATAATAGGATCCCGTCCATGTCCTTTGACGTCCATCGGTGTACTGCAGCCTAGAATATACTTGATACAACCGGTCTTTTTTTTCATGAAACCGATCGTACTTGAATTCATCCTGAACCCACAGGAAGATGAGCAGGCAGCATGCCATCCCGATGGCCAGTCCGAAAATATTAATGAACGAATAGACCTTGTGCTGCTGAATGTTTCTCAAGGCAATCTTGATGTAATTGCGGATCATGGCACCCCTCCAGTATAAAACCTGCATGGCATAGCACGGCAGGGAACCCACAACCTGAGACCAGTACCAGCCGAGGGCCTTCAGTATACCCTCCTGATCCCGTATTTTCTGGTACTCCTCCTCAAAATCCCCGGAAGAAGCGTAGACAATGTCATACATCGCCATTCTACGGAGAAACCACCGGGCAAGACGCGGCGGTCGATGAGAGCCTCTTTTTTTCACTCCTCATCGCCTCCCATGGCAAAATGTGGAATTCCCTCCCACAGGGATGTTTGGAGTTCTCTCGATTTCTGCAGGGCCAACTTCCCATCCGTTGTCAATATATAGTAGATTTTGCTGCGGCCTCCCCGTTCCCGCGTCGGTTCTCCCTTGATTGTTACCACATACCCTTTCTTCACCAGTTTGTCCAGGGAATTGTACAGGGTTCCGTAAACGATTTTTTTCTGCGTGGCTTCCATTACTTTCTCCCTGATGGTCACGCCATACGCGTTGTTTTTTAACTTCCAAATGGCGATCAGAAGAACCTGTTCATTCAGCGTAAGAAATTCCATAGGAATGTTCCCCTATTTGTACGATTATGTCGTATATATAATATCTACGATTATATCGTACAAATGTTTCGCGTTATTTTGGGATTTCATTCAAGAAGAATGCTACAGTCCGGCTGTATGCCGATGGTCGATCATAGAGAAGCGTTATTCATACTTCAGCGAATCGATGGGATTGGCACGAGCCGCCCGAATCGACTGAAATAAGACGGTGAGAAAGGCCGTGAGGAAGGCGATACAGCCTGCAAGCATAAAATAATCGATGCGAATGCGGATACGGTAGGCAAAATTTTCAAGCCAGCGGTTCATGGCAAACCAGGCCACCGGCCACGCGATCACATTGGCCACTAAAATCCATTTCATAAACTCCCGCGTCAGCAGCAGGATGATTCCCATCACGGAAGAGCCCAATACCTTACGGATACCGATTTCTTTGGTGCGCTGTTCAGCAGCAAAAGCGGCAAGGCCGAAAAGGCCTAGGCAGGAAACGAAAACGGCGAGACGTGTGAAGCCATGAAATAGGCTCCCGATCCGCTCATCGTTTTGATAGAGACGATCGTACGCCTGGTCGAGAAAATGAACCTCGAAGGGCCGTTCCGGGAACACCCGCTTCCATTCCGTGCCTACTGTTTGAATCGTCTGCTCAGACGTGCCGGCACCGCATCGGATGCACATGTAATTGTTCCAATCTAAAAAAAGATGCATGATCAGCGGTTCGATGCGTTGATGAAGGGATTTAAAATGAAAATCCTTCACCACACCGATGATGCGTCCCTCCCTCCTCCACATCGTAAAACATTTCCCGATGGGATCGGTCATGCCCATGGCCCGTACGGCTGTTTGATTCACGACGTAGGCTCCGGTGATGTCTGTCTGAAAACGTTTGGAGAAGTACCGACCCTCGGCCATCTCGAATCGGAACACGTCCAGTGTCTTATCATCCACGCGGAACATCCGCATCAGCACATTATCATCTTCCTGCTTGCCCTCCCAATCCAGGGCATCGGTGGCACGGTCAATCGATACGGGTATCTCCGAGACGAGCGTTGCCGACAGAATGTGCGGATATGGACTCAGCGCTTGTTTGAGTGACTGAAGTTTGGATGCATCAAAATTCTGGACTTCGAGATAAATCACATGTTCGGTATCATAGCCCAATCTGTTGTGTCGAAAAAAATCGAGTTGTCGAGATACAAACAAGGATCCGATTATCAGGACCACAGATAGTGTAAATTGAACAATAACCAGGTCACGCCGGAAGGATGCTGCGGTTCCTGCCGCTGTCCGTTGACTTTTCAGCACAGCAGCCGGCTGGAAAGACGAAAGAAAGAGTGCCGGGTAGCTTCCTGAGATAAACGCCGTGAGGCAAGTCATGAGCAGGATACCTCCGGCCGTTCTCCAATGGAAAAGACGGGAAAATGTCAGCTGTTTGGCGGTAAGCTCGTTGAATAAGGGCAAAAACAGAGAGATCAGGAAAAGGGCCGCGAACAGGGCCAGTACGCACATCAAGGTCGATTCTCCGTAAAACTGATGGATAAGATGGGATCGCCGGCCTCCCATAACCTTGCGTATGCCCACTTCCCTGGCCCGATTCACAGACCGGGCCGTGGCCAGATTGACAAAATTAATGCAGGCAATTAACAAGATGAACAACGCGATAATCGTGAAGATGCGTACATAAACGATGCTGCCGTGACCTTTCATATCCCAGTCGAAATCCGAATGCAAATGAACGCGTTTCAAGGGCTGAAGGCCGATCCGAACCGTTGCGGGTGTATAACCGAACTTCGGGAAAACATCCCGTATTTTGTCCATTACGTCATCGGCAACAGCCTTCTCATCCAGTTGAACATAGGTGTACGGAAGCAGCACCCGGCTCCGTGGAATGCCCAGACGTCTTTGGGGTGCCACAGGCACGAGGAAATCGAACCGCAGGTGAGAATGGCTCGGGATTTGTTCCAAGACCCCACTCACTTGAAAATCGCCCTCGCCCTCGATAGTCAGGGTCTGTCCCATGGGATCGTACCGACCGAAGTATTTCTCGGCAGCCTCTCTCGTCAGGATCACCGCATCGGGACGGGAAAGGGCCTGGACCGGGTCGCCTTGACTGAGAGGAAACGTAAACATCGTCATGAGGCTTGGATCAACCATACAGACGTTTTGTTCGTAGAACCGTTTCTCACCGTGACTTACCAGGACTTTTTCACCCGGAAAGAATCGTGCGGTGTTCACGATTTCCGGGTACTCACCCTGCAGCCAAATGCCCAGACTGTCGGCCGATATGGCGTAACGCTGAATTGTGCCGTCCGTAAACGTCAACACTTCGGTCAGCCTATAAAGATGATCGCCCCTGCGATGAAACCGATCATAGCTCAACTCATCCTGCACCCAGAGAAGGATGAGCCCGCAGCAGGCCATGCCCACGGCCAGGCCGATGATGTTGATGAATGAATAACCTTTGGACTTCTTCAGATTTCGTAAAGCGATTTTTATATAATTCTGTATCATAACACTTTTCCATATTACTTTTCCCACGATGAATGACCATACCGATGTAAGAAGCAGTATCCAATACCAAATCCTCGCACGAAAAACACCACGCTCTTCAACAAGGCATGAATACATTTCCTCGAAGTCTCCCAGGGTTGTATTATCTCTCACATCCGGGAATACTCTCCTGAGCAACCATTTTGCGAACTTAGGAGAGTCGTGATGTCTATAATCGTTCACCGATTACCACCTCTACGATTTATCCATGAAAACCTGTTCACGAGCTTTTTATTTATCTTCCATCGCCTATCACCCGGATCATTCATACCGAATCGAATCCACAGGATCGGCCAGACCCGCTTTCACAGCCTGATAACTCACGGTAAGCATGGCAATCACCACGACCAGTCCGGCTGAAATCAAGAAGATGGCGATATGAATATCCATCCGGTATGCGAAATTCTGCAGCCATTCTTTTGCCGCAAAATAAGCAATCGGCCACGCTATGATATTGGCGACGAGCACCCACTTCATGAACTCCTTTGTCAACAATCCGATGATACCCAGTACCGTAGCGCCCAATACCTTTCGAATGCCGATCTCCTTTGTCTTCTGTTCAGCCGTGAAAGACGCAAGGCCATACAATCCCAGACAGGAGATAAAAATACCCAAGAATGTAAATCCGCCCAGTATCTTGCTGATACGATCTTCAGCACGATACTGTTGGTCGAAAGATTCATCCAGAAAGAAATAATCGAACGGATGATCAGGGAAAAAATCAGTCCAGGTTGCTCGGATATGTGGCATGACGTGATCCAGGTTTTTTGTGTCTACCGTTAACGTCATATTATCAAATCGGTTCGGAGTCCATAGAAATGCCATGGGCTCAATGGCAAATTGCAGTCCCTTGTAATGATAATCATCCACCACACCGATGATATCACCTTCTTGAAACACGGACAGTTTCTTTGTGAGGGCTTCTTCAGCGGATGACCAACCGAACGCCTTCACAGCAGCCATGTTGATGACGTAGGATTTTTCCATATCTGTCATCATCTGATTATCAAAAAAACGTCCGGCAACCAGTTTCAATCCATACTCGGATAGATAATCTGGATCCACATGATGAAAATTTAATACCTGCGCCTCCGTATCCTCATCACCCACCACTTCAGCATACCATCGGCCTTCCTGCTGTCCGGGGACAAGACTGGATGCCGTTGCACCGTAGACACCGGCATGCTGTGTAAATGCTGTCTTGATCAGATTATAATTTTTATCAATTCGGACAGGTCCCCGCAAAGGAATCACCAGCTTCTGATCCTTATTAAATCCCAGGGACTCGTTCCTCATGAATGACAGTTGCTGAAAGACAACAACGGTTCCTGTGGTCAGCAGAATGGAAAGGGTAAATTGGATCACGACCAAGATTTTTCGTAGACCCGAGCCTTTTGTCCCTCGGGTCAGGGTTCCCCTCAACGACTGAATCGGATGGAAGGCCGACAACACCAGCGCGGGATATAAGCCGGCCACAAACGCAATGATCACAACGAGGCCGAATAGCACCATTACAATCTCGAATGTGAAGAGTTTTCCGGCCGTGAGTGGAATGTGCGTGACATTCCGGTAGAACGGCAAGAACCGTTCAAACAACCCTACGCCGATCAACACGGCGATTAGCGTGACGACCAATGATTCACTCATAAACTGGCGGATAAGCTGTCCCCTGTGACCTCCGATGACCTTACGCATTCCGACTTCACGGCTGCGTTTCGTGGAGCGCGCCGTGCTCAGGTTGATAAAATTGACACAGGCGATTAATAGAATAAAGACGCCAATCGCTCCGAAAAGCATCAGGTATTCCGGTTTTGTACAGGGCTCGGGTTCTCCATCCAAATGGGACTGAAGATGGATATCTGCGACAGATTGGAGATAATAGATAGAATGGCTTTCATCATCGGCTCTGGTTTCCTCATCCCCATGCAATTCGATGAAACGTTCCAATCGTCTGTTGAGTGCCCTCACATCGGTATGGGGACGAAGTTTGACGTATGTGTACAGACTAGCTATAAACCATTGGTCGAAAGGATACCGATCTTCGATGAGTTTCATCGAGATGTAGCAATCGGCCTTAAGATGAGTATTGGCAGGCGGATCCTCCATGACACCGGTGACTTCATAATCCCGATTATTGATCTGGAGTGTTTGTCCCATCGGGTCTTCATCCTCGAAGTACTTGGTTGCCAATGATTCTGTGAGGACAACGGTGCCGGGCCGGTCAAGGGCTGTATTGGGATTTCCTTTCAGAAATGGGATGGTCAAGATGCCGAAAATGTCCGTATCTGCATAATACCGCTTGTTTTCGTAAAATACTTTTTCTCCGCGTTTCATCACAAAATCATGTACGGCCAGCAGATGGGCCACCTTTTCTACTTGTGGATATTGTTGTCTGAGAATGAGACCCGGAGGACCACCAATCCGTGCAGAACCCGGATCGTCAGGGTCGTCCATGTCCCTAACTGCCACACGATAGATCCGGTCCAGATCCGCGTGATATTTATCATAACTCCGTTCGTAATCGATATACATGTAAATAGCCAGACAACAGGCCACGCCCAGTGCCAAACCGCACACGTTGATGAACGTATAACCTTTGTATTTTTTAAAATTCCGAAATGCTACGCGTACGTAATTCTGATACATCGTCACGCTCCATACCATTTTTCCCACGATAAACGAATAAAACGAAACAAGCAGGTTCATCCAGTACCAAGCACGAGCACGGAATTTCCCCTGCTCTTCGATCATCGCCTGGAATACCTCTTCAAAATCCCCCAGTGACGTGCCATCCCCTCCATCGGGGAATACACATCGAAGCAGCCACTCCGCCATTTTGGGTGGTCGAACGGAATCCATCGTTTTATACATCTCCGAATTCGAGTTCAGGCATGCCGTTCCATGCGGACTCCTGAATCTTCTTGATCTCGGCCAGGGCTTTCAGCCCCTCCTGGGTAGGCTGGTAAATACGCTTTGCACGCCCTCCCCTTTCCGGCGTCGGATCGGCCAGATACGAATCTAGAAGTCCCCTCTTGACCAGACGATCCAGAGGCATATACACGGCGCCGAACGACCAGAACTTGCCCGTTACCTCCATCACCTGATTCCTTATCTGCACGCTGTACGCCTGATCTCGCAGCCGCCACACGGCCAGCAAAATCAGCTCTTCTGCTCTGGTAACCATCGAAAGACTCCTCTTTCGTATTTTTCTCAAATTTTGGAACATATATGTGTACGGAAAGATCAGGTTATATGTTTCAAAATGTGGTAAAAATATACACATGTATGGAAACTTGCGACTATCGGATGGGGATGTATAAACGGAGATACTAGAATCGCGGGGATGGCCCAGAGATGGGACGTTTCAAACGGCCAATACCGACGGAGTATTCCTTGAACTGGACGGATTTGGATTCACAATCGTTCGTTCTGCTAATTCGTATCGTTTCTTTACTCATACCGAAGCGAGTCCACCGGATTTGCCAGCGCAGCCCGGATGGCTTGGTAGCTTATCGTGATCCATGCGATCATCAGCGCAAGAAACCCGGACAGCAGAAACATGTGCCAGGAAATATCGATCCGGTAGGCAAAATCCTGAAGCCACCGATGCATCGTAAACCAGGCGATGGGCCAGGCGATGAGACTGGCGGCCAGGACCCACTTGGTAAATTCCTTGTACAGTAAAACGGTGATACCCGGGATGGTTGCCCCCAGCACTTTTCGAATCCCGATTTCCTTGGTTTTCTGTTCAACCGAAAAAGATGCCAGGCCGAAGAGACCGAGGCAGGCAATGAAGATCGCCAGGAATGCAAAGATGCTGAAGATTTGGCGGAGTTTTTCTTCCGAGTGGTAGAGTCCGTCGAACTGTTCATCGATAAAATAGTAATAGAAAGGATGCCGGGGTCTGTACTCCCGCCATTTTTCCTCCAGAAATTCGAGTGTCTCCGGG
>CAZTKR010000097.1:0-9991 GCA_964614115.1 uncultured bacterium
ATGATCCCGGCCAGGAACACCACGGTCGTCAGGAAGCAGGCGCCCACGCCCAGAAACAGCGCGCCGCCCAACTGGCCGAAACCCCGCCAGACGGAGAAAACCAGGGAGCCGAAGCCCAGCATGGTCGTCAGGGATGTCAGGAGTATGGCCTTGCCCGTGCTGGCGAATACCGTTCGGATGTGGCCCTTGCCTTCCGACACCCAGCGATGGACGATGTGGACGCCGTCGTCGATGCCGATGCCGAGAATCATGGGCAGTCCCATGACATTCATGACTGTGAATTGCTGGCCCGTGAGTTTCATCAGGCCCACCATCCAGACCAGACCCACAGTGAGGGGAATCATGGCGAACAGGGCGTGCCGTGGGTTGCGAAAATCGGCCCACAGCAGCAGAAATACGATGACCAGAGTGAGAATCATGGCACTGCGTCCGTCACGGCCGATGATATCGATGAGTGCCATGAATACCGGAGGCATACCCGTGGCTTTGTCGCTGATGGTTTCGATGGTGTTGACAAAACGGCGGAGGAAGTCGGCGTCTTTCCAGATATTACCCGCCGGAAAAACGGTGACGAGGAATTGAGACCGGGCTGTGTTGCTGTATCGGTCGAGAATGGATGGGGGCAGGTCACCCAGGCGGATCGGATCGGTCGACGCCATGGCCAGTATCGATGCCCTGAAATAGGGGCTGAACCGGCGCTGAAGGCGGGATAGTCGGTGGCTCATCGGAGTCATCTTGTTATTCAGCAAATCCTGCAGGGCTTGGATTTTATCCGTGTCTACCGTATCCCCAGGGCTCCCCACGAGCGCACGACATTTTTCATCCACCTTGTCCTGACCTCCGAGAAATGCCATATCCTGCATTTCCATGATGTTCATCCGCAGCCTTTCGATTTCTTCTCTGATGATCCGGAAATCACCGGCAGCAATGTCCTGCCGCACCTTGGATGATTCCATGGCATGACGGATGCTCCGTACGTATGGGCTTCGTTTCTTCTGCTCCTCGGCAGAGGGTATGTATAAAGAGATATCTTCTACCATGGCCACGGAGCCTAAATCGCGGCACTGCTTGGCGAGTCGTCGGGATTCTTCGGGGGTGTCGGTCAATATCATGGCATAATCCATGCCCAGATCGAATTTATCGATGACCGTATCCTGAAGCACCACGGAAGTGATCCCCTCGGGTTCGATGTTCATGTAGTTCCGGTCAAAAGTGATTTGTGAACCTGCCCAGATGAAGAGTAGCGTCAGCACCAGGGCCGTTGAGAGAGCCAGTCCCCAATGCTTGCTCAACCACGATCCTGTACTGCCCAGAAAGCGGAAGGAAAGATCGCGCAGAGGAACGGGCTGGCTCTTTCGATCAATTTTTCGTTCCCGCCATCTCTCACGATAGACCAAAAACACAGGGAGGATGAGGAACGTGGCCATCAAAATGGCCAGGAGGCCGGAACCCGTGACAAGGCCCATCTCCTTCATACCCCGCGAGTGGCTGATGAGCAGGGTTAAAAACGCACATGCTGTGGTCAGTGCTCCGGTCACCACGCCCCTGCCGGTCTTCAGGAACGTCATTTCAAGAGCGCTTTGGATGGGTTGACGCGCGGCCCGGTATTCGGTAAAGGCGGAGATAAGGTGAATCGAGAAGTCGATGCCCAGACCCAGGAGGATAACGGCCATCATCTGGGTCATGATGTTCAGTTGTCCCACGAGAAGGGTGACGATACCGATGGCCCAGACAATACCGAGGAGGAGATTCAGAATGGCGAAAAGGGGCGCCACCCACATCCGGAACGAGATGATGAGCAGTATCAGGATGGCCACGATGGCAATGGCGCTGGTGTACCCCAGACTCCTTTGCGAGTAGACCATCTCATCGTGACAGATGGGGATGAAGCCGGTGAGTCCCGCCTGGACACCCGGATAATCCATTAGCATATTATCGAGCATGGATTGAATAACATCGGTTCCTTCGACACACAGATCGATATCCATGACCGTGAAATTGGGGATGGCATTCAGGATGAGCGCTTTTTTATCGTACGAGAGGAAGTATGGCTCGCCCAGGATGAGCTTATCTGCGGCCTGACGAATATCGTCGTCGGAGACGTCTTCGGCTTTTGCCATCCGGGTCAGCACGGATACGAAGCTCTCGATGCCGTCTAGGAACATCACGGCCTGGTCTTCCTCCTGCCGTGTGGATAACGATTCCTGCCGTCCGACGTATTCCTTCTCCATGGCATCGTTGATGTTGAACAACAATCCCGACAAATTCGGGTCTGTGAAGATGTCTTGCATGTTTTCCAGATCGTCTTCTTTGATCAGCATCAGGCCGTGGCGCCGGAGAAAATCGATCTCTGTTTTATAATCCACCCTCTGTATCAAAGATATCGATTCGCCCTCTTTCTGGAGTTCGGCTTCCAGGAGCCGGGGCGCCAGGGCATCTGCAAACGCCTTGATGCGATCCTCCTCGCCCTGAACAACAACGATGATGCTGGTGGCAGACACGAATTCATCGATGATTTTATTGTACTGTAAGGTTCGCCTGTCGTTGGCCGGCAAAAGGTCTGACCAGCGCATCGTGACAGATAGACGTGTCGATAGCATGCCCAGGATCACCGTCAACAGGATCACGAAAATCAGCATCCGTCCGGGATGGGAAGCATGGTACTCTGCCAGTTTCTTCAGCAACCGGTCTCGCATGGTTTACTCCTCTACATCAGTTTTGTTGAATACTTTTACAGAATCATCGTGCGTCGCATGGATGCTCTGTCGTCCACTTAAAAATAGACACGGACCCGAATGAGTCCGCCGTTACCCATGTTTTTATTGAACACGGCATTCTCCTCGCCGAGATACAGGTTGATGTAGACCAGGATTTCTATGTTCTGGAAGGGTGAGTACTGCATCATGGGCAGGAGGGCAAGGCTGCCATCCGTGATGGAGAAGATGGTCGAAAATCCTAATGTCATCACGTCCATTGCGGGATGCTGAACCAGGCAATAAACGTGATCCCGGGCGATGGCTTTCTGTTCTTGCGCTAAAAAGCGCATCCAGTCGTTCAGGGTATAATCCTGCTTATTCGTTTTTCCCAGCGTGTTTCGGTAGTACTCGGTCATGATGTAAGTCCCGGAGTCGAAGGTGTAATCACTGCCGACGACGAGCTCGTAAAAGGCGTCCGTCTCTTCCATCCAGTTGTACCCGAATTCGCTCCAGAGTCCCAGGCCGAATAGCTCGCCGGCCGTGCTGAAGCCCAGCATCCGCCGTTTTTCAGGCTGTCCCCAAAAGCCAGGGTTCATGAAGTCCTGGTTGAACTGTGTATAATCGTGGAACCGCCACGTCTTCTCCACGGCGATGAGATGATAATCAAAATGAGAGATACGGCCCTTGAACTCGATCAGTTTGTCCGACTCCTTCCATGTATCGCCGGGTGCATAGAGAGTCGTGAACGTATACCTGGAACCGATGGGAACATCCAGCCGTACGGCATTGTGTCCCGGCTGTTCGTACGTCGGGTCCAGCAAATCCTTTGTGTTGAACACATCCGTCGGATTCCAGGCGTATCCGGTTCCGGGAGAGATCTGCTGTTTTCCGACGGTGATATCCATGTACTTCAGTGACAGTCTTACGTAGGCATTATCCAGGAAATGACGATTGTCAAAAGACAAGACGTAAAAAGGTCTCGCAATCTCAGGTACGACGGCCGTTACGTTCTCCGGAAGGTAATCGAGGATATGCCACCGGGTCTTGCCGTGATACGTGATATAATCAAAGTTGGCTCCGAACTTGATGCTCTCCGACGGTCTGCTTTCCAAATCGACTCTTAATTTATTGGAATAAAGCTGGATGAAGGAGTTTTGCACGTCTGCCCCCACGAATTGGGATTCGAAGTAACCGAAGATGTCCACACGGCTCTGACCCAGCAGGGGAGAGGCAGCCATCCAACCCAGTATAACCATGATCCAACCATGTTTCATTTTTTCAGCCCTCGCTCGGTAAACATGCCGTCGCCCAAGGAGATGTTGTACTGGACTTCCAGGAATTCCATCTCCGTTTTGGTGTTGTCTTGCCTGTTGAACATGATCATTTTCATGGCCGTGGGGATGTCCTGAATGATGCGAATATCCTGTTGGACGAGCTCCTTGAGCAGCTTGCCGGGGTCATCTTCGTCATAATAATCAATGACGATGGGAACGAAGTTGTCCTGACGAACCCACATGAGAAGCCTGGAGTAGGAGATGTCCGTTCCGTCCTTCCGATTCATCTCCAATCGATAACAGGGTTGATCCTCTTTTTTTTCGTCTTCCAATCTTTTTGTGATAAAATCGTCGATGAATGCATTCCCGCTACCCATGTCCTCGTAGGAGAAATCGCTGCCCTCCATTTTCTGCTTCTTTGCGTGGGTGGCAAGCTTCCGCACGCGCTTGGTCCTGGGAAAGTACATCCAGATGTCATCGGCGTGGTTGAGCATCAACGTAGCCTGTCCCCGGGTTCTGGCCGGTTCCAAGTACCGGATGAGATTCTTTTCGCCGTAATTATTGCTCCAGGAGTCATAGATAAACGTGCGCGTTTGACCCGACGATGTGACGATGGTCATCTTGGCTTTGGCATAACTGGATGCAGGATTGATGAGATCGTTTACCTTCCGAATGATCTCAGGGCCGGTCATTTCCTGATCCGATGATTGAGCGCCATACAGAAGGGAAAGCATGATTGTCGCTATGAGTAAAAATGTCGAATACCCTTTCATCGTTATTTTCTCCTTTCGGTATACATATCTGTCACGACAGATCGATCGATGTAAACGATACTAATATCAATCTTCGGTTAATCCTTCGATAATGATGCGTTCCAGCGTCTCCATGGCCTCTCGAATCTGAAAGATATGTCGATCCATGATCCACTGGATAAAAAGACCGTCCAGCGTTCCGATGATGATGGAGGAGACGATGGTGGTATCCATGGGTTTGAATTTTTTTTGCCGCACACCCTCATCGAGGATCTGAACGATCTGCTCACGGTAGTTTTCGTACATGCCTTTTAGATTAAACTTATCTTTGCCTTCGGTGGAGCGGATGCCTTCGGCCCACATATCGAGCATGATATCCGCCAACTCCATGACATCGCTGTCGGCGATTTCGACCCACCCTCTGAAATAAGCTCTCAGTTTTTCCTCAGGATCGTGGATTTGGCGCACCCGCTTCTCAATTCTCGTGTTGCTTTCTTTCACGAAGGCGTTGAAGGCAGCGATGAATAGGTCTTCTTTACTCCTGAAATACTCGTAAATCGTGCCTTTTCCGATGCCCGCAGCCTGAGCGATGTGCAACATCCGGGTATTGGGCAATCCGAACTTAGCAAACACACGTATGGCCGCTTCGAGTATCTGCTGCTTCTTCTCTTCTTTGTCGACGATCTTGGGTGTCATGCAAACCTCTTTTTTGACTGACCGGCCGGTCAATTATAGTTTACAGAGTATAAAGAAAAAAGTTTCGAAAAGCAAGGTTTTTTCGATACGTCTAAAACTTTTTTTCGGATAGACAAGTCATTAATAATAGAAAGAGGAAAATGGGGTAAAAGCGTAACGAGCGGAGGATGCCATGAATCGTTATTCGAGAATGAATTCTAAAAAGACGACCCTGCCGCTGGGTCTTGCCATCTTGCTTTTTGTCACGGCATCGACCGTGAGCCCAGCCGGCAAGAGTGCCCGTAAAGGTTACCTGGGTGTTTCCATCGAACGATTATCCAAACAGGACAGGGACGAACTGGGTATCTCCCACGGTGTCCTGGTTACCCGAGTGGTAGCCAAGAGTCCAGCAGCAAAAGCGGGAATTCTGGAAGACGATATCATCCAGTATTTCGACGGTCAAAAGATTCGTAGGCCGGATAACCTGGTGGATGCCGTACGTCAGACCAAACCCAAGAGCACCGTGAAGGTGACATGCACGCGCGATGGCAAGCGGATGGACCTGGATGTGACTGTAGGGAAACTGCGTACGTCCCGTACGTTTAGCTGGGGTGACGGCGACCATTTTATCATATGGGGTGGAGGAGCCTACTTGGGCGTCCAGCTTCATGAGATGAACGAGGACCTGGCCGGGTATTTCAACGTACAGGAGTATGGCGGTGCCCTGGTACTGGACGTCGAGGAGGACAGCCCGGCATTCGAGGCCGGGATGAAGGCTGGAGACGTGATTGTTTCCATCGATGGAGATGAGGTGATGGATCCTCAAGATGCGCATGATATTCTTTCGGATTTCGAGGAAGGGGACGAGGTGGAGATCACGGTCGTCCGGAAAAAGCAGAAGCAGAGCATGAACGTCGAACTGGGCGACAGGCCGCGTCAACACTCCATGAAAATCCTGAGAGGTTTTCGAGGTGATGGAGACAGACATTACGACGTGCATGTCCCTGATCCCCGGCATTTCGATATAGACATCCCGGACTGTGATTGTGAGTTCGATCTTCAGCATGATGTCGATGTTCACATCCAAAAGGATATGAGACGGCTTAGAGAGAAGTTGGATAACATGCAGGATAAGATTGAGGATAAAGCGAGAGATATTGAAAGTACCCTCGATCGCATCGGAATGGTTCACCGGATTTAGGTTACTCCCGTTTTACAGGATTCACATCCCGTATTCCAACCGCTGGCGATTTACTCGTCAGCGGTTTTTTTTTTTACTCCATCCTTCCTCGGAATATCACATACGGTGGAATTAATTGCTTGATTCTCATTCCTTTTTTGGGTAGTTTAGGGACGAATGTCAGATGCCTTTTCAATCTTATTTAAGAGACATTCGCGGATGGACTTTTCATTTCCCAACAATCAGGTTGCAACGGCCGTGTTTGATGTGATGATTCCAGGATGACAGCGCCGGCTTCTTTAAAAGTGATTTCTGCCAGTCGCCGAATCGAGATGGTGGCCTTTTTCCCACAAAAAATCATCGAGATTCTGCAGAAGCGATGTCCACCCGATCGCGTCCATACCCTGGTTCTATGGAGTAAGCATCCCCAGAATCTCCTGAACCACAAGGAACTCCGAAGCGTCCTGGCTGGGTACGATCAGGTTTTCCTCCATCTCACGATCTCTGGCATGGGCGGATCGTTCCTGGAGTCGGGCATCCCCCCGATGGAAAAAGTCCTGGCACTCCTGCACGATCTGATAAAATTTGTGGGGAATCCTCAGAGGATTCGCGTGCGTTTCGACCCCATCGTTCATCTTCGCCTGCCCGACGGATCGACATACTCGAATCTGCCTCATTTCGTGTCCGTTGCTCGAGTGGCCATGCGAGTCCATCTGAGTCATGTTACCATAAGCTGGATGGAGAATTACCCCAAGGTTCAGAGGAGACTCCGTAAATACGGTATCGAGCCTCTTGCCGTATCCGATGACCAGTGGAGCCAGGAATCCGATTGGATTTTTGATAAAGCCGAAGACATCGGCATCGGTGTATTGGGATGCTGCGTACCGCAAATGCCCGTATCCCGTTGCATCGACGGCGAACTCCTGACCGTCCTCCATCCCAAGATGTCCCATGCATCCTTGAAAAAAGCAGGAGGGCAGAGGCAGCACTGTGGATGCACGGAAAGCTGGGACATCGGATGGTACAATCCATGTCCGGGTGGATGCCTCTACTGTTATGGACGTCCGGTTGAGCCATGCCGTTTGGTAGGGGGCAGGCCTCGTTAAATTGCAAATGGGGGAGGATTCTTGACAAACATCGAGATCAAGGCAAGGTTTCGTCGAACGCGTCGGTCAAAGAATACCTTGAAGAAAATCGGCGCGCAATTTGAAGCCGTGGAGTCTCAGGTAGATACCTATTATAATGTGGACACCGGAAGGCTCAAGATTCGGGAGAGAGATACAGGAGCCCCCCAGCTTATTCAGTATTTCCGGGAAGACAAGAACAGTCCCCGGCCCAGTTACTATGAGATCGTTCATCTGGGAAGCGTGGAGAGAGTAAAAAAAACCCTTCAGAAGGAACACGGCATCCGGGCCATTGTGAGGAAAAAAAGAGAGATTTGGATGTGGGGGAGCGTGCGCATCCATTTTGATATCGTAGAGGGATTGGGCGATTTTATCGAGCTTGAAGCCGTGATGGACGATCCATCGGAAATGAACATTCGGGAAGAGGAAGTCCGGCGATTAATGGTGGAGTTTGGCATCGAGGAGGAACATCTGGTGAAGGAGTCGTACGTCGATCTGATGGAACAGGAAATGCGAACAAGCACCGACCCGAATCAAGAAACTCGAAGACCTTAAAAATAAATGTTACGATCTCAAGCCGTTTACGAACATCTTAGATTCCTCGGATCGCACGATGTTCGTCTTTTGTAGAATCATTCGTTTGTAAAATACAAAGGTGAATGTCGAAAAACATGAAATGATTTTATCATCTGCGGTGCTCCAAGAAAGGATCTCGCTGAGTCGTCGGGTGTGGTAAAAAAAGGACATATCATTTCTTGAATAAGCCCTGTATGGAACAGGAGGCGGATATGAACGCTGGAGAAAAATGGACGGAAAAACTGGATTCCCTGAGTGTGATGGTCTGCGCACTGCTGAGCTATATTTTGTACGAAGTCACGAATGCGCCCGGGTTGTTCTGGGGCGATGGGGGAGAATTCCTGGCAGCATCCAGTACCCTGGGGATAGGCCATGCCTATGGACACCCGTTATTCTGGCTCGTGAGTCGGTTGAGCACCCTTTTGAATCCCGGAAATCCGGCAGCCGCCATGACCCATTTCACGGCCGTTATCTCTGCAGCGACCTGCGCGGTTGTAGCTCTCCTGGTTCGCGATTGGTTACGGGAAGGATACAGCCCCCTGGATCGTGCTGTAATAATCTTTTCCGTCACGGGCCTTTATGCTACGGCCTCCACGGTATGGATCCAAGCGACATTCATCGAAGTCTATAACTTTCAGGCATTCTTCATCGCTTTAGCCATTTATTTTCTCAACCGGTACGTGACGGTGGAGGAGCGTGTATCATACCTGTTCGTTTCCGTCTATTTCTGGGGTCTGTCCATCACGCTGGGATTGTACGTTGCGTTGCTCTTTGTCCTGCCCGTCATGCTGTTCTGGCGTATCCGTTCGCGTATCCGTGTCCGTCCAAAGCATCTCCTGGCTTCGGCATTCTTTGGTATTCTGGGCATGTCTGTATGGGTCTATCTGCCCGTAAGGTCAGGTGTGGACGTCGTGTTTTTTTGGGAAAAGATTAAATCTGTGGGCGACCTGATAAACTATCTTGGAAGAAAAGAATTTTTACTCCATGAAGTAGCAGGAACCTCGGGGTGGATGATTTCTTTATCCGAGACCTTGAAAACGTTTATGGCGAACATCGGCGTGTGGGGGATTGTTATCATTGTTTTTTCTTTATGGTCGATGCTTTCGGATAAGAAGAATCAGGTGGGTCTCCCGTATCTCATCAGTACGTTCTTCCTAATCGTGTTTTTTGCACTGTTCATGCCCTTGAACCTGAATTACCGCCAGATGGTCGACATGGATGTTTATTTCATCCCGGCACTCATCGTGTTTCCACCTATCCTGGTCTTGGGAACGGGTAAACTGATGAAGCTCCTGAAAAAACCTCTACGGCCGCTGGTCATCCTGCCCGTTTTTATCATCGCCTGGAGTCGCTGGGGAGAGATCGATGTCTCCGGCAAGCAGACGATGCAGGCGTTTACAGACTATCTGACATCAAACCTGCCGAAAGGATCCCGAGTCGTACCCGCCTCCGATGAAGTTCTGCATCCTTTGCTGTACCATCTCTATGCGGAAGGTCATATAGACGATTTCGACTTATATAAAGGAAAGGAAATCGATTTCAACCACATTCTCGTTCGCCGACCAGCAGAATGTACGGGAGTATTCGTGGAGATAAGCGATTACTTCCTGAGCAATCTATTTCCTCATGACGACTATATGTTGGCGGGCCCCTTCCTGGCACCTGTCAAGGACTCGGTAGCGTCGCGACGCATGGAGGCCAAGTTCATGGAACT